>JBPCNB010000001.1:0-6775 GCA_051001675.1 Nitrososphaeraceae archaeon
ATCAATTACAGCCTCACTACCAAGTCCTGCTGTTATGTCCTTTATGGTTTTACTGGCATCAGCGGAAGAGGAATTTATCGCTTCATCAGCACCAAGCTTTTTCGCCTCCTGTAATTTGTTATCATTGATGTCCGCGATGACTACACGAGCATTTGTTATCGCCTTTGCGATCTGCACCGCCATTAATCCAAGGCCCCCGGCCCCTACTATTACCATCGTACTTCCTGCCTGAACATGAGCTATCTTTACCGCAGAGTACGCTGTAAGACCTGAACAAGCGAGCGATGCCGTAGACTCCAGATCTAAACCGTCAATTTTTATGAGATACTTGTAACTTGGTATTAGGACATATTCGGAGTAACCTCCATTCTGATAGATACCAAGAGTACGAGGAGAATCGCAGAGATGCTCTTCTCCCACCCTACATGCCGGACACAAACCTTCCCCTATCCACGGATACACAAGAACTTTATCGCCTTTCTGAAAGCCTATGACTGATTCTCCAATGTCCTCGACAGTACCCGCAACTTCGTGTCCTGGAGTCAATGGAAATTTTACTCCACGGTCTTCAACCTTCATAAATGACCCCCCTGGACCCACATAACCACCTTCCCACAGGTGTAGATCGCTATGACATACCCCTGCAGACTTGACTCTTACTAGGACCTGGTCATATTTTGGCTTTGGAATCGCAAGATCCTCCAATATTAGAGGCTCATTTGTCTTTATGATTCGAGCACATTTCATACTCAACGACAGAGTAAAGGTCTGGGGGCTATAATAATTCATTGGAAAATATAGTAGCGTCCATATCCTAGATCATAAAACCGCCGCATTCCTGTCGATTGTTACACTTAATCAGAATATCAGATTCGGAGCTGTGTTTCGACATAATAGGCTGGACAATATGTAGTTTTTCTCTTATGTTATTATTAGAGTGGTGTTGATTTTATGACAGGATGCTGATGAAGTATTAGGAAGAGCCGGCTGAAATGTTTTTGTTACGTGCAAGAACTAGATTGATGAGTATAACTATTAGCAGATCTGAAGCATCCATTTTATCTTATCTTATCTTCTACAGATTTGTTAGATAAAGAAATTCCAGCTGAATTATTGGATTATATTTCTGCTTATATTACAGGATCATCGAATATGGTCAGCCAAACATCCTCAGATATCGAGACTCAAAAAAACAAAGAAAAATGTCAAAAACTTCTCAATTTATCTGCGAAAATTCGTTATGTTGGCATAATAAATGAATTCGGCAGGACATTAGCTGGGCAATTACGCAGAGGTGTAATCCCATTGTTTAAAGTAGAAGAAGCCAGAAACGAATTTTTTATCGAAGCAACAAGGAACCATTTGAGAAGAACATTTGAAGATTCTATTGGTAAAATAGAATTCACTCTTACTGCCAATGAGAAAGTTACTATACTCACAATGCCAGACGCTACAGCCAGCGGTCTATATTATTTTACATTCGATAAAGGCTCTACTTTTAAGGAAGTATTGGGGATCGCGGAAGCTGTCAAGAGATCAATAATCGAGGAGAATTGAGCAGTAGTTTACTCAGTTGCCACTAAATCTAGAACGGATAGACACAAGCATAAGGTTAGGCTAGTCAACCAACATGTTGAGCATTGTTTTGATTGGTCCTCTTTTCTTTCCATTATCGGACGATACTAATTTAAATTTTAGCGAAGGCCTTCATTTTGGCACGCATCTCCTTATCTTTATAAATACGCGGATGAGCAGGATCCGCTAGTATAACCTCGTACCATAAGTATTTTCCATCCTTATGCAAGTAATAAGATCCTAATACCTCCAAGTTAGGAAATTTCTCATTTACTCTTCGTTCCGCAACTTTTCTCATACTTGTTCCTTGTTTGATATGGACCACGCCGAGATGTTTTGGCCTTCTGCCTGACACCGGTCTCTGTTTTCTCATGCCACCCCGGCCAACTCTTGCACGTACAACAAGAATTCCCTGTTTCGCCTTATATCCCAGCCTCCTAGCTCGATCAAGCCTGCTTGGCTTTGGAATCTTATGAAGCACTGGTTCTCTTCTCCAAGATATAGCCTTGGATTTTAGTTCATCAGTATTAGATCTCCACATCTTAGTCCAAGTGGCGGAAATATAATTTCGCATAATAAATCTGACTTATTTGGTAGCAATATATAGACCTTTAAGAAAAGGAAAATCTACTATTTTTCTAAGCTATATCGTGGCCAATTTTTTTGTATTAAGGTCAACCGACTTCAAATCACAGGGATCTTAACTGAACCGACCTTGTCTTATTTTTCGCCTATTTCGATTTCCTGTAAAGTCTGAATAATTTTTTCAGCAATCACCACGGCTGCCAATTCTTGAGCTTCCTTAGTCTGAGCGCCTATGTGTGGTGTGCAAATCACATTAGGTAACTGCATTAGCATTTCATTAGTTGGCGGCTCGGTTTCGTAAACATCTAAGGCAGCGCCGGCGATCTTCCCGTCCCTAAGTGCATCGTGTAATGCATTTTCGTCAATAACCTCTCCGCGAGAGGTATTGATAAGAAATGCAGTTGGTTTCATTTTTGAAAATTTTTCTTTATTGAACATCTTCTTTGTCTCTGTGGTTAACGGGACGTGACAGGTAATGAAATCGGCACTTTCTAATAAGGTATCGAAATCTGTAACGATCAAGCCGACTTCTTTTATGAAATCTTTGCTAATGGGAAAAATATCATATCCAATCAAATTCATTCTGAGAGCGTTCCCCAGTCTTCCAATGTTTCTACCGATATTCCCCACACCCATGATTCCAAGATATTTGCCTCGAAGTTCTATTCCCGTCAAGTTCTTCTTAATCCAGTTTCCTTTCTTTGTCTCAATGTCTGCAAAAGGAATGTTCCGGGCAAGAGAGAGCATCAGGCCGAGAACAAGCTCAGAAACAGCATTGGCGGCTGCTTCAGGGGAATTAATTACGTGTATATTCCTCGCTTTGGCTTCGTTTACATCTATATTGTCAAGCCCTACTCCTACTCGAGCTATAATTTTTAGGTTAGGGGCAGAAGCTTCGATAATCTGTTTAGTAATTTTTGTTCTGCTTCTCACTACCAAAACGTCATAGTTTTTTGCAATAGAACTTAATTGATCGGGTGTGATATCAGGTTGGTACTCGACAGCCATACCTGATTTTTTCAAGCTTTCGATACAAGCCTTATCTATAGAATCACAAATAAGAACTCTGTTGTTGGGCACAAAATCAGGAAAATGCAGTTGTTATATATATTTTCATAAGTAGTAGTAGGGAAATTATTTGATCATTAAGAGAAGCCCAAGCAATTTTGATAATTCTTAATGCTCACAGTGCGTGGTCTCTATTTTTTAGGCAAAATGATACCCTCCTGAGAGCCAGGTCTAATACCGGACGAACCTTGGACTTAATTGTCTACGTATATTTTCAACTCGTTCTTCAATCGTGGTCATAGACCGAGTGTCGTGAAATGATGGTATCAATAACTAGAACGACAAAACCCCTTTCTACATTTGTACAACTCCCTACGTACCTTCGGGTCATGTTTTCCCCGAATATGGCGCAGCTCTTGATTATCCTGCAAATTATCAATCCAGGACATTTTTTTGTCTGACTTATATTGAAGTTTTCTGTAGTTTTATAGCCGTATCTTCGTTAGCGCTGGCTTACTTAGAATGAAAGAGGTAAAAAGTAAGCTTGGATTACTGAGCGCTAGATTTGGAGTTTCACATCGCATGGAGAAATTGTGTTGGAGAAAGAGCCAGAAAAAACGCGTGGTATAGGCCCGGAGACGCATTTGTATTCAGGGCATCTAAAGGATTAAGTCGATGTGTTCTTAACTTCAAATGACTCTATCATTTCCACTACGACTGGCAAATACTTTGAATAGGCCGATGCCTCTGCTTTGTACACAAAGAAGTAAGACACGCCTCGATCTATGCTAATAAGTTCCATTGTCTGAGATTTTCCGTAGACAATCCCATCCTCGTGCAGGCCACTAGTGTATAACACCTTTTGGGCAGTGATGTTACCGAGTCGACTTTGGTCTAAATCAATAAGTTTGAAACCTGCTAGTGAATCCTGAAGCGATGCAATCTCCCGAGAAACATAGTCAGACAAAACAACATTGCCGGGTCTCTCAGTGGATATTATTACCTGAACATTTTCATTTGGTACGTAGAAAGCCACCTCAGGCACAGACTGTAGCCCAGTATATCGAACAAAAGGGATAGCCTCTTTAGTCCAATTCGAGGGGTATGGAACTTGGAAAAGAGTACCATCATAAAGATGGAATCCCTTTATCGATGATGAAGAGCCATGTTCGGGAGCCGATCCGAAAAATGGCAAAAACGATGAAGCTTCTGCATTTCCATTTATTGACTGAGTAAATGCAGAGGAAATACCAAGTATAGGAAAGGAGTGGAAGATTAGTACTAAAAATCCAACTGATATTATTTTGGTTCCATCTATGACCCTGCAGTGATTACACGGCATATGTTTTCAAAGGGGCTAAAAGATATAAAAACTGATATTGAATGTGCTAACTAATTCGTGCACGGTTTTACCTGCATGCAAAAATAATGAGCCGCAATAGCCAGCAGAATTCTAGGAATATAATACATGCCATATACCAGCTGCCAGCGTTCCAGGAATAGCGTTACGCCAACTAAACTGCCATCTTTTGCGCTACCTGTCTAGACATGTATTCACCGATGCCAATGAACTTTACCATAGTCGATGAAAGAAACTATAGAACACAATGTTGAGAAAATAATTCACTCAGCGCAACCCAGCATTATTGAAATTTGGAGTCTCGTCATTATTTCAATATTTTCCGATTCTTAAATTACTTCTGCCCAGTAACTTTCCGAATATCTGTTTTCTAAAGCATTTTTGGTTGTGTCTTTTTCTTCTTGGTGATTTGTCATTCTATTGCTAACGCTAACATTTGCCATCGTTACCTCGAATGTCATTGCTTCCTGACCTTTTTCCATTTTATTCAATCTCTTATTCATTTCATCAGAAATGACCTCTTTTGGCAGGCTGTTATGGCTCATTTTATTATGTGCCTCAATCATCAAATCCATGGCCTGTTTCGCAGATATTTTATCCTCTTCATAAGAAGAAGATATCCGTCTGCATATGGCATTCGCCTGAGTGTATATTTGCTTGTGTTCGCACCTTGTATTTTTTTTTATTAAATTGCGGAGAAAAGCACGTTTTTCAAGGTCAATTATTACAAGTTTGTTATATCTCTTACGAAGTTTAGTTTTCTCTTTTGATAATGCAACATTGACAGAATTGTTCGCTGGTGAGGTCATTAGCTCCTACTATACTTGATGTCATTCCTTTGATATATTGGTTATAGTATTTTGAATAACGTTGATCAGAGGTATGCAAGCAAATTACAAAGCTTATTCTGGTCCTGAAAGGTTTATTCACTAACAATAAATCGGAATTTTTTGTCTTACTGCTATTTTCCAGGTAACTGTCAACGTGTCTCCTTTTTCCTTCATAATTCCGGGTTATTTCAAGACATCTATTATGCATCAATTTTTAAAATTATGCTTTCAGTTCAAACGTAAGTATTCCAAAATTCATGTATTAAGGAGAAACAATTCTTTATCAGTATTATATTTCAACTGAATTTTGGTAGCTGAAATGAGCTCGTAGGAATACGCTCACCATTGTTTTTCTATTGACCCTGACTTAATCCTCACCGAACTATTATATTATTTGTCATGGCTACTACTTCATTGAGTCGACCATATAGGTGTAAAAAGTGCAGCCCTTTTTCCGTTGTTCGGTACAATTTTCCTTCTTCTTCATGGTACTTTATCAGTTCATTTTCCTGTAACAATGATAGATATTTTTTAAGATGTTCATACGACAAGTATGCTCTGTAGAGGATTTTTTTCTGTGTTACTCCCTCGTTTCTTGTAGCGATATCCAGAATAATAGAAATTATTTCTAGTCTGCTTCTATGCTTCATAATATATGATGTGGTTACACTGACTTCGAATAAAAGAGGCACCAATAACTATTATGGTATTAAATAGTAACTATTTGATCCGTTCTTCAATTCAAATAGTTTTTACAAGTTGTCTTATCACTACCGTATTCAGAATGTCAAAAAGAAGCGTTACTGACTCCCAGCAACTACTAAACATTCGTAACCCACCTAGAGATGATTCAAAATTTTACTGTTCAGGAATATGTGTTGGGTTGGGCTATGAGCGTTGAAACACATAGTTCTGAGTTGCAAAAGATTCAGTCCCCCTGGCAGATTTCTTATACTAAATCATAGTGTGCGAACTTAAGAATCGGATCATGTTACAGAAGGAAATTTAGTTAGAATTACTAGAAAAAATATCGCAAATGAAAGCTATACGTAGAGAAAACTCAAAAATGAAAATTTTCTCACTACAAGAGAGGTCAGCAAAAGAAGTATTCCATTCAATTTTCAAAATTAAGCCATATTAGGAATGTAACCAATATCACTCTTACATGTCGTTTATGATATATACCACATAGAAAGAAAGATGGTTATTTGTACTAATTTATTATGAAATCTAAGTTGCACCTATCATGTTTTCTTTGGAAAGGATTCTGTCGATTTCATCTTTCTTCATAAGTTTCCTCCTTAAAATTAATTCCCTGATACTAACTTTGGTTTTGACTGATTCTTTATAAATTTCCGCTGCTCGCAGGTACCCAATGTATGGATTCAACAGAGTAACAATGGTGGGGCTCTTCTCA
>JBPCNB010000002.1:0-1750 GCA_051001675.1 Nitrososphaeraceae archaeon
GCTGTGTGGCCACTTGTCACTGGTTGGGCCGCAATAAGCGAAATTAAAAACCAAAGAACTCAACAGGCACTCGAATATCTTACCATAATGGCCGACCGTATTATCTCTGAAAACGGGATGTATGCAGAAACTTACCGTGGAGATAGACCTGAACCCTTCAATTCATGTATTCTTCAAGCATGGTCAGTTGGATTATACGTTTATGCGCTACGTGAATTAATGTTGGGTATTAAACCAAACATGATAAAGAATAACATCTGTCTGGAACCGAAATTACCTGAATCTATAAGATCCGATCTTGACAATCTTAATTTTGATCATTTTATTAGTACCAATGAAGGACTCAATAAAATCAACATATCAGTTAGGCCTGATAGAGATAGGATTACCATAACACCGGAACGAAATGACGTAAAATTGCCTGAATTCTCTAGTACAACATATTCTATTGATATACATAGAAACAAGTAAGTAAATCCATTTTTCGTGCTGGTAGTATCAAATTATATCTTAAAATTAGACTAAGTGACTGATTGATGAGTAGAATAGTTGATACATATAGACGAAGAAAAGATTTTTTCCACAATAAATGAAAAAAAACCCCGTTCCGTTGCGCTAGATGGTCCAGATGGACTCTTAAAGAAAATTCAAAGCTGTGCACATAAATTGACAGAGAAGTTCAGCATACCAGTATATGTAATTGGTGACACATCTTGGGGTTCATGCGATCTAAATATTCACGCAGCTGAAATATTAGGTGTGGATATCTTGTTTAACATCGGACATACTATTGCCATGGAAAAGTTTGGAGATAAAGTGATAATGATAGATGCTTTTGATGATATAGATTTTGGTCCAATTGCAAAAAAATCTGCGATTGAGCTTAAAAAGAGAAATTTTAGCAAAATCTCTCTTGTAACCAATAGTCAATATCTGCATTCTGTCCAAAAAGTCAAGGAAATTTTCGAGACTCTTGGATATGAGGTTGTTATAGGAAGAGGCAAGGGTCACCTCAATGACGGGCAGGTTTTTGGCTGTGAGTTCTATCCTGCTTTTGACAATAAAGATCAAATTGATGCGTACTTTTTCTTGGGACAAAGCATGTTTCATTCTGCAAGCTTGGCAATCGTGACACAGAAACCAACATTTATGTTGGATCCCTATTTCAACGAATATTCAGAAATTAATGACGTTGCACAAAAACTAGAAAGAAAAGCAATATTATCAGTGTACAAGGCTCAGGACGCTAAAACTATTGGAATTATTATCGGATTAAAGGAAGGACAGTTTGCAAATATTAAGGCATTAGAGCTGAAAAAGATGCTAGAAAAGGAAGGTAAGAAAATCCTGCTAATTGCCATGACGGAAATTACAGACGAGCGCCTATTGTCGTTTCAAGATATTGATGCGTTTATTCAAGTGGCGTGTCCTCGAATAGGAACAGATAATCATTTTCACAAACCGGTTTTGTCCGCACCACAGGCTATTTCACTCGTAAAGCTACTAAAAGGTGAACCTCTGGATGGATTCCTACAGATAAAACATTGGCTATAACCATCAGAATATAATGCGGTAGTAGCCTACCGGTACCACTGTAGATGTAAAGCCCAATCTCAAGCTCCGCAAGATCAATCACGTAGACGTGCTAGCATGGTTACGCTGTCTTAGGATTGCACCCTCCCGGACCTCATCCATTTCGACGATTCACAATCAAGCACATGCCTTCGCATATGTTGTTGTTCATACCCAT
>JBPCNB010000003.1:0-1731 GCA_051001675.1 Nitrososphaeraceae archaeon
CAGTTAATGGCATGTACTCAGATTCTGCTAGGCGTTATTTGTTAGCTCGTTAACTAAAATAGGGTGAGACTCTCACATTTCATCGCGTGATGGTTGATTCATTTGGATTCTCTAGTCATATTTTCGCGAGCCTCATGAGGTTAATCGATTGGAAATTATAATACATATACTTAGGCCTATTGGCAGTGCCACGCAAATTATTTTCTTGAGATAGGAGCACTCGAAGTTTCTATTTGATAATCAGGTTATATGTAAGTAATCGCTTTGGAATTCTCGCTTGGTATATCTTTATTCTCTTATCCCTTCAAGGTTGGATACAACCTGCCATAGCATTGTTCTAATATGTGATTTCATTCCTTTGTCTTGTGTAAGTCTGTCTAGTATACTGATTGCATTTGCAGCTCTTACAGATAAGCTAAATTTGTCATCTTTATCTTTTAATAGGGCAGCTAATTCATTTATCCTATTTCTGATATTTCTATTGACCTCACTATAATGATTCCGATTAATATTCTCAAGTGTTGCAATTGCAGCCGCTATATTTTCATGGTTAATCTTATCCCGTAATAGTTCCTTTTCTTTTCTTGTTGGTCTTTTACTGTTAGATGTTGGAACTATTGTTGTTCTTTTTTCTGTTTCTGTCATTATAGGTTTCATATCTTAATGTAGTTAAGGGTATATCAAAGTATTGTGTATATATATTCGAAATATTTCATTTGATACCCCCGCTATTATTCTTATTGGTGCCTCTTCTTCCTTGGAGTTAGGTCACCTGCCTAGTGATATACAGTTGACCTCGAATCTAAGACTAATTTGAATAAGTGAGTATTCGGAGTGCACCGCAGCTGAAGTTTAGCAATCTGTACCTAGTTACATACCCTTCGTGCAGGCCGACATGCGTTCAACAAGGGTTTTAAGCAAAGGATTGCTGCTAGCCTATCACATACGATGTATTCGTAGACTTAAAAAGTTTAATGTGTAGACATTTTTAGGCGATTCTGAATGTGAAATCTTATATTTGATGTATTCACTAGCGCTACAATGAAAGAAATGAGTAAAATGATTAACAGCATATTGCTGCCTGCCATCGTAATTCCGTCCCTATTGGCAGCAACCTCGCTCAGCCTGACAAACTTTCAAGCACTAGCACAAAGTACGAGTAGTACGGCTAATCAAACTGCAGATTTAGAGCCTCTGAAAAATAGTATAAACGAAACCCTCCAAGCTCTACAGACTAATGACACAGCAGCAGCTCTCCAATCCTTAAACGAAGCTGATACGCAGTTATTTGAAATTATGAGAAACCTCCCAAGTAATACTGATATAGAACAGGAAGGGGAAGAAGAAGGCGGTTAGAACTCCGTCAGTTTACTTTCAACAAACTTTTCTTCTTTTTTTCGCTTTTATATAACAAGGCAGCAATAGAAATTGGCGAGATTTTACAGAATTACCAGTGATACTAATAATCTGCAGTTAGTTATTTCTTAGTTAAGTTTACCTAGTCGCCTTTCCTTCAACTCCCAGTGCGAAAGGCTGGCAGATCTCTATTCTACGTCTTCTACTAGCTAAAGCAGTAGTCATGGTCTTGTCTTCGAAAAGGTACCCAATCTCCGAGGTTAATACTGCACTATGTCTCATCAAACAAGAGGCCTGTCCATAATTCGTGTGTCACCTATTTGCGATTGCTCTCCCTCGACAATTCTATTTAGAACTTGAATAGCTGCATGTTTA
>JBPCNB010000004.1:0-1325 GCA_051001675.1 Nitrososphaeraceae archaeon
TAACACTATAGAAAACCTAGGGTGAAAATACCTCGTTCTTCTTGGAGCCCATTGATCATCGATTTTGATTATTACGTCATTATCCAAAATTCAAACACCGCTCAAGCATGGACATAGCAACGGGAGAGAAAGTTAGCAACGAAACAATTAAGATTATCTTTTCTTATTAGGTTTTGTTCGATCGAACCTTTGGATGCGGAGACAGTGAGAATTATAATAGAAGCAATTTGAGCGATTTGGTCTCTGGGTTGCATCTTATCAAGTCTCCACATACAACAACAGGCCTATTATATTGAAAGAGATCCTTTAGCTTTTGGACAACCGATGTATTAGGGTTGACCACAACTGAGTCATAACGTACATAAAATATTAGAGTCCAAAAAAATGAGCGAACTAAAAACCATGCTTTTATTTGAGTTGATTATGTATATAATTATGGCACTCAATTGCAAAGAATGTGGTTTACAGTTTGAAGAGAAAAGACGTTTAGATATTCACAAGCAAGTACATGGACGAAAACCAAAAATTAGTGAATATGGTAGTCCAGAATTTAATCAAGATAGATTAAGAGGTTGATGCTTCTTTTAACTGAATCGTGTGAGGACATATACATCAGGAGACAAAAAGGCAGCTTATAAAACTCTTAAGGATATTCCCATAGTCCTAATCGTAGGATGTTTATAGCTGCAACTTGTGATTGCATATAGTAAGTGCAAATTGGCTCAGCATGTTGACCAATCACATCTATCATCCCATTTTTCCAGTTCCGTTGACTGTTGTGATTTCAACTCTTCGTCGTTGCTACTATCTAAGTGATTGCTTGCATTTGATAATGACGCATAAAAATCCTCGAGACTATTTCCTAACTCTAACTCTTCCATTTGCTCCTTCTTCCAATGGCAGCTATAGCAATAACGGCATGTTATCCAGCTAAGTCCGGTTCTGTTTCCACAAGACATACAATCTTGATATCTGTATGATTGAGTGTCTCTGATGTATTCATGTGGAGCTAGTAGTTTTTTCTTGCTCTTCACTTCATATTGTGGGAGGCAATTGCGTATTCTTACTTACTCACAGCCATATCCATCTTTCTTTTAGCTATTGCTGATGTAGTTCGCTTACTTTTCACTTTAAGACTGGCTTTCAAAGCTTCAAGTATGTCTGTAGTTTCTTCAGGCTTTTTCTCCTCTTCGGTCACAGACACTTTTTCTCCTTTAGATTTTGCTTCTATTAGTTTCTCCAGTTCTTTGGCATATGCATCTGAATATTGGCCTGGGTCGAACTTTTCAGTTGTGAGATTCTCCACCAATGTCTTTCCTAACGAT
>JBPCNB010000005.1:0-1329 GCA_051001675.1 Nitrososphaeraceae archaeon
AATACATTATGAACCCCATCCCCTTCTTTTTTTAGTCTTTCTAGAACATCAAATCCACTCAGTTCAGGCATCGCTATGTCAAGTAGGATAAGATCATATGTTCCTCTTTGATTTAATATTTCCTCTAATCCTTCCGTTCCACTATTAAACACCTTGCATTCTATTCCAGACATATCCAAAAAATCGCAAACAGCTTCGGTCAGATCTTTGTTGTCGTCAATTAGTAATACTTTCATTATAACTCTTCCTTTGCGTTCTTCTTTTCGTTTTCGTTTTCCTTAGTCGTATTCATTCTTACTGGCAATGTAAACTTTACTGAGGTACCATTTGTGTACTCTTTGTCAATCCATATTTTTCCACCATGAGCTTCTATAATGCCTTTGCATATTGACAATCCCAGTCCTGTTCCTCCGTGCTTTCTAGTAAGTCCCGTATCCAGCTGATAAAATTTTTTGAATAGACTGTCAATTTTATCTCGAGAAATACCAATCCCGTTATCTTCTATCGTAAAAAGTGCCATTTCTTTCTCTTCTCGTCCTTTTTCAGTCTTGTCATTAGAATTTTCAGAGTTGTAGATACCAGCTCGTATTATTATTCTTCCTGCCTTCTCTGGAACAAAGTCGATAGAATTTCTCACCAGATTAGATATCACTTGGGTTATTCTGTGTTGATCACACCATACAGACATTCCTGTTGCGGATTGTGTATCTGCCACAAGTTGAACTTGTTTATCGTTGGTAAGGGGCATTAGCTCCGCAATATTCTCTTGTACAAGTTCTGAAACATTTACGTCAGTTCTACGAAGTTGAAGAGTTCCAATATCCAATTTGTAAACATCAAGAATATCACTCACTAACCTTTCTAGTCGCAATATATTGTTGTGAATGATTTTCAGTCCCTTTTTTTGCTTTTCAATAATGTTCACACTTTTAGTTGCGGATGATCCTAACGATAGAGGTTTAAGGAGCATTTCTGTATATAGATTCATTGGAGATAACGGACTTTTTAGCTCATGGCTTACCATAGACATGAATTCCTCTTTCGCTCTATCTGCTGCTATTAGATTCAAGTTTGCTTTTTCCAACTGCAACTCCTTTTTCTTCAGCACCTCATTGGAGGTTTCTAATTGCTTCGTTCTGCTATCGACCAGGGCATTAAGATTACGATTAACATTATTTACATTCTGTCTCATAATTTCAAGCGTAGAGGCTAATTCTGCAAGTTCACCAGAGTATTGACGGTTACCCGTGATCCTATTGTTACCATCACTATTTAGTGTCAACGTATTAATAGGATTGTCGTATCTACCATTACTCAGCGCTAGAGTAG
>JBPCNB010000006.1:0-2025 GCA_051001675.1 Nitrososphaeraceae archaeon
GTAGTGTAGTTTAGTATAGAGAATGATAAATAAGAATTCCGTATAACAACTTTTTCCCTAAAACTAGGGATTTGTTAGACCTACTATGGTCCTTAAATGCTAGCATCCCAAAAATGGGGGTTAAAAAAATAATGTAGTTATTAGAGTTCCTATGATCCATACTTTACCTTTAACTAGGTGTATTGGGATAGCAGCGCCCTACCTGGTTTCATCTCTCTCTGCTTCTTTATCTTTCTCACAGCTTCCTCGAAATGATGCATGGATACAAGCGCTTCAGATGCATGTTTGGTGGCTTCTTCTGGAGTTGGGAATCGCTCTAAATATTCATGCAATACAAGAGAAATAGCGGTATTGGCCACAGCCGATACATCTGCACCGCTAAATCCATCTGTCATATCTGCTAATCTTTTTAGATCCAAATCATTACCCACAGGTTTACCCTTAGTATTGATTTCAAGTATTTTTTGCCTAGTTTTGCTGTCTGGGTTTGGTACGTATATGACCTTATCAAATCTGCCGGGCCGCAATAAGGCCATATCTATAATATCAACTCTGTTAGTCGCGGCTATTACTATTACGCCATGCATTTCTTGTATACCATCCATCTCGGTAAGGAGTTGGGAAACTACTCGCTCAGTACTTCCATGTCCGCCGCCACCTTCCATTCCTCCTCCTCTAATAGGCGCGATAGAATCTATCTCATCAAAGAATATAATACAAGGAGAAGCTTGTCGTGCCCTTCTAAATATTTCTCTAATACCCCGTTCTGATTCACCTATCCATTTAGATATAAGCTCGGGTCCCTTCACACTAATGAAATTGGCTTCCGATTCTGTTGCTATTGCTTTTGCAAGCAGCGTCTTGCCCGTGCCTGATGGACCATGTAACAATATTCCTTTAGGTATTGCATGCCCCAATTGTCTATACATGTCTGGAAAGCGCATAGGCCATTCTACTGCCTCTTGCAGTTCGCGTTTTATATCGTCTAAGCCACCTATGTCACTCCAAGGAACATCTGGTGGCTCTAAGTAAACTTCCCTCATGGCAGAGGGGGTAACCTCTTTTATAGCATTCTCAAAATCGCTCATCGTTATGATGAGTTTTTCAAGTGTCTCCGGAGGAATTTTCTCATCTTCCATGTTAAGTTCAGGTAGTAATCTTCTCAAGCATTTCATTGCAGCTTCTTTGCACAAGTATTCGACATCTGCACCTACGAAACCATGAGTTACCGCAGCAATCCGATCCTGATCTACATCAGCATCCAATGGCATATTCCGTGCATGAATTTGAAGTATTTCTAATCTTCCTCGTTTATCAGGAACTCTAATCTCTATTTCTCTGTCAAATCTACCAGGACGTCTTAATGCTGGATCAAGTGCATTTGGTCTATTTGTTGCAGCAATTACAATGACTTTGCCTCTCCCTTCTAAACCATCCATTAGTGACAATAATTGTGAAACAACTCTTCTTTCGACTTCGCCTGTTACTTCTTCCCGCTTTGGAGCAATCGAATCAATTTCATCCACGAAAGTAATCGATGGTGCCTTCTCCTTTGCTTCCTTAAATATTTCTCTTAATCGTGCTTCTGATTCACCATAGAACTTGCTCATTATTTCCGGTCCTGAGATACTTATAAAATGCGAGTCGCTTTCGTTAGCTACTGCTTTTGCAAGCAGTGTCTTTCCTGTCCCAGGAGGGCCATGAAGCAAAACTCCCTTTGGTGCTTCAATACCTAATTTTTCAAATATTTCTGGGTGTCTCAGTGGAAGTTCGATCATTTCACGGACTTTTTGAATTTCATCCTTCAATCCACCTATATCCTCATACGCGACCTGTGGAACTCCTCTTAATGATTCACCTTTTTCGGCGATATTAAACACGGCCTTTTGGGTAACGAGCACAGCGTCAGCTGTAGCAGGAGTTACGCCAATAACTTGGAATGTAAGCCTACCGCCAAAATATGGAACCATAACATTATCGCCCTTAATAAGGGGTACACTTTCAAGAGCATCAGCAAGGTATCGT
>JBPCNB010000007.1:0-1371 GCA_051001675.1 Nitrososphaeraceae archaeon
GCCCAACTGTTATGCTCTTGTATTGATCGATATCATGATGCCAAAAATGGGTGGCTTTCAGTTATACGAGCAATTAAAGAAAATAGATCCTGACATCAAGGTATGCTTTCTGACTGCAAGTGAGATGTACCATCATGAAGTTAGGGAAGTGAAACATTGTGCCTTGAATGAAGATCTATTTCTTCAAAAACCAATATCGAATGAAGATCTTGTAAGAGAAATTGACTAGAAAATAAATGGATATGGGATCAGCCTAAACACACATCAGAAGATCTTAACAGAAAAGGAAATTCTGTTTTAACCACATTCTAGCTCTAGATTCAACATCGTATATATTCATCGGCTTCAAGTGTGTTGTTCTGTTAGCCTTACTTCAGGGGAGTAAATTTTACATCGGCTCGTGAATTGAGTTGAGTTTGTAAAATATAAGATAGCCACAACAAGACCTATAGAAAGTGTGTATTCTTATGGACAAATTCTACGACAGAAAAACGAGGTCTCACTGCACACATCATAATGAAGAGTAAAGTAAACGAGACCCCATTCAAAGCCACACCATAACTATAGTTAATCTTTGCAACATGTTCTGATCTTTTTTGATCGACAATAAACTAGCGTTTGTACGGACTTATAGTCTAAAATTAAGGTTATCATACCATAACAGTGCCTCTCTCAAATCTTTCGATCTTGTATCCTTGTTACTAATGGCAGGCTAAATGTAGAGGTCGTTCCTCTTTCCCTCTTAGGATTGTTTTTAGCCCGTATCTTGCCACCATGTGCCTAAATTATATTTTTTGAGATGCCTAAACCTGTTCCTTGCTCAGATGTTGTAGCAAACTTTGAAAAAAGGTTTGGCGCAATTTCTGTATCTATACCGGAACCGGTACCCTTTACTGTGACAATAACCTCTTGTATGCTACTGTTCTTTATGCTTTCAATGTTTTCTTTTGATATGATCTTCTAATGCCATTTCGCTGTCAAAAAGATCTCCACATGTGTGGCATTGTTCTCCTTCGTTCCTCTGATATTCTTCCTCACTTTTACTAATCCTTACTTTTTTGTCATATTTTCGTCTTGTAAAGAAATCCGCGATATGCATTAATGCAATTCCGAACCCAAACACGTATTATATTACACATTATAGCATGTAAACCTAATCTTGTGGCGTATTCTCAACTCGCCTTAATATTATCATATATCGACATTAAAATTCCTCACCTATTGAAAAAGACGTTCATGTTCATATCCATGACGATAGAATAGAGGTTGAACTTCTAAAAGACAAGACTAGGACAATAATCCCATATAAGAATATGACTAACCTACAAAACCTCGATGCTGGTGGCAAAGTGGATATAGATAGAGTAATCG
>JBPCNB010000008.1:0-1115 GCA_051001675.1 Nitrososphaeraceae archaeon
TTATAATCCAAACAATTAAGATATACTATATTCGTCAAATTCAATTCTTCTGGCAAATCCTGATTCAAGAAAATAAAAAAACAATATCTTTAAAGTCCCTAGGAATATTTCAAAATTATCGTAAATAGTTCCAGAGTAAATAAGGTCACTAGAGCTAAGGTAATTCAGGTTCAGGTTCAGATACCAATTCCGATGACTGACAAATCATAAGGGATGATAGCATCAGTAGACCAGTCTGGCTTGTCTAAGTAGAAGTAGTAGTACCTACAACTGTTAAATGATATGTATTTGGTTACTCCCACCCGTAAGGGCCCTGCAAACTCATGGCTACTACTGTCAGGAACATTCCTTAATGCGCCCTTAAAGTAAATTGTATAATTACCTGCAGGAAGGGCTTTCAAAAAGACCCAGTTTCAGTCAGATACTGCCTGGGTGGTCTGCGGAGGTAATCCTAGTACGTTGTTTTCTGGTAGTATAAAATTAAATAATGGAGACTGGATGCGATATTTTTCTAGATCAGCAAGAGATATACCATTTACGCTAGCTTCCAAATGAACAACAGAATTTTGCATTCGTTTGGCACATTCACGTAATTCTCCTTCAGTCTTTAGATTAGGAAACTCAGCAAGCGAACATTCAGAGTTTAAAATAGTAAAAAGACTAGCCTTTCCGACAGGGATAGTACAGTATCTATCTACTGCATGCTTATAATTTCCTGTTAAAAACCAGACAGGACCGCTTTGACCTTGGGCACAATATTTTCCAGTATCATCATATGAAGGATTAACATCCTTTGGTACAGAATAAGCCCATTGCCACCATCTAGCGGTCCAATCTGCATATGATAGACCAAATGGTTGAGAATCTGGTTGAAATAATTCTATTGCATTTTTATTGCTAGGAGTGTTTTGCCAGTTAATTGTGCCTCAGATGAAAGAGGAAGAAAAAGTGATGTAGTTAGAGGTGCTATCAATATCAAAACAACCACTAATCTGTTACAAGTCAAACTATGTTGTAGACAGACCATCGTACTTTGACAAAGACATAGCACTGTTCCGTATATTTATGTAAAGATAATGCCCGGAGTTTTTAGATGTATTTTAAGGAGGCATACA
>JBPCNB010000009.1:0-5989 GCA_051001675.1 Nitrososphaeraceae archaeon
GTAATATATCAGATGCATCTATTATAATATTGTCAGCATATCTATCACCTTCTCCGTCATTAATAACTTTGAATTTACCTCTTCCGATGTGGACTATTTTTACCCTCCTTCTAACTTCCTTGATGGATGCAAGACACCAACTAGAGTTTCTCTCTTGAGATGATATTACACTATTATTATTTATTGTTGAAAGCATATTCCAATTAAAGAAGAAATACTTTATAGGATTTGCGTTGAACCATAAAAGAAATGCTGGAAGGGTTGCAATTAGACTTGTGATAAATGGATGCTATTTATCCCATCGATATTTTTGTCAATGTTAAACCAAATTTTGAAACTATTTAAAGCTCTTTTTGTCGAGTTGTAGGAACCAAGATCAATGGAAACCAGATATATTTAGTTTAGATGAAGACAATTAATAGAAGACTCAGTAGAAAAACCGACAAGCAAAGAGGAGTTGTCTGGTTTGCTCATTTTAGTACCGATAGCCTTAAGACCATTGTGTAAGAGTTGAGGCTTTAATGAAATTTCCGAAGAAACTAGAAAGGAATACGAAAAGCACTCGAAAATCAACCCTGATACCATAGGGATAATTGTCTTAATTCCTTATGATTATTCTAGTAAATAAAATAATGAAGAAAAAAAATGGAGATGATTTTTAAGCTATCCTCACATTTCATTTTCATTGATCAGGTTTCTATTTTTTCGAATGATATTGGTCCTATATCTATAGCTCTCATACTACTTGCTGGCCGAATTGTTGACTCTTGTGTTTGAATACGGTTTCTGCTTCAAAGAATGGACAGTTAACTACGTGTTTGCCTTCCATAGCTGGAGTAATTGTTATCAACCCCGCCTGCTGCATTGCTGCAATATCACTTACAGTTTCTAATACCCTTGCCTGTGATGGATCGTTCCATTCTATAAATGATATAAACCACATGGGACTATAGTTTTGATCACCTGGAGCACTTTCTCCTATCCCAGCTTGGAATCCCATTGGTCCAGAACCATTTATTCCGTTCATAAACTGGAACAGTCCAGGTGCTACGGGAGTTCCTATCAGCTGTTCTTCTAATGGTACGTGTGAAACTCCCATCATATTTGCAGGCATCTCAGGTGTTGCATCAGTCACAATGTAATATATTGTCTTGCCATCAGGAGCCCATCCTCTATGAGCTACCATGGTTACGACCATATTTTCTGTGTCTATATTCAACACTTGGCCTCCCATGTATGGAGTATCCTCGTTTATGTTATTTGCATCTTCTCTTATCATTAACGAACCATTTTGCCATTGAATAGCTGGATGATTTGCAATGATGTTTGTTTTATTGATGGAGAGCTCTCCATTCTGTTGAGCAGTTGTGATTTCTTCTACTGATTTTAATTCTCTGGCAGTTGCATTGTCATTCCATGTCACTTGATTAATCTGCCATAATGGACTGTATCCTTGATCACCAGGTTTTGCATTTACAACTGGTAATTGAAATCCAAATGGACCGCCACCTGCAATCCCATTAGTGAAGGCATATGCTTGAGCTCTAGCTGATTCTGGAGTCTGAGCTAATAATGGGGCATAATTTACTTCAAAGCCTGTTAGGTTGGTAGCATCAGCTGCTGTCTTTTCATCTGATACATCTGTTGCTATAACGTAAATCTCATTACCATTCTCATATCCTTTAAGTAAAGGAATATCTATTGGTATATTTGTTCTTGATAGTTTAAGTACCGATCCTGGATTTAACTGTGGTTGTTGTGCTAATGCCTGTTGCTGCAGTTGTTGTTGTATTGACATGGGGCCTAGAACGATCATAGCAGCCAACAAAAAGGCTGCCGTCATCACTGT
The DNA here is from genome assembly GCA_051001675.1 of Nitrososphaeraceae archaeon. GTDB lineage: Archaea > Thermoproteota > Nitrososphaeria > Nitrososphaerales > Nitrososphaeraceae > TH5893. Next base: position 1,850 of record JBPCNB010000009.1, read on the forward strand.
CGTAGATCGCATATATCTTGATGGTAAATTCTTTCTTCTCCTGAATTCTTTAACTGTTTTTCTAATTCGAATCATTAGGATTCGAGAACTATGAATAAGTATAAATGCATATCCTAGAATTCACAGAAAATTTGTTTAATAGTTCAACTTACGTTATAACTAATAATACTGAGAGGTATAATAATAGAAATAGGAATTTTTTAAAATGCGTTTCATATCAGCCGTGGTTTTAATTAGCTTAGTTGTTATGGCGTGCCATCGTTAATTTTACAGGAACAAAGTTTTGGTCAACAACGACGGCATCATCTAATCAATAAGCAGCTGATTCATCTTCCACCAATATCATAACGGCTAAAGGTCCCGGTCGGTACTGAAGCTATCTCAGGCAAATATCGCCCTTGACATTCCACTGATGAAAGGATATGAGAATGGTAATGAGATTTACGTTATAAAATCAGTCCAAGAAATAGTGTCTGCACAGGAAAATGGAAGCCTAATACGGAAAAAATCTGAGATGGGTCCGGTATTAACCAGTGTTCCAAATAAGTCAAAAGCAAACGCCTTGATCATATATATACTACACCTTCTCTTTCTTATAATATTGACAGTACTGATTAATTTTTTATCGTTACTAACAATTGCTCATTGTTAGCTGCATTTTCTGCTATTTATCAGGATTACACTTTGGTGGTGGTGGGGTAGGAGAAAATTCTCTATCAACTCCTGGTTTTACATGTCTTCCTTGTACATCAAACTCTCCGGTGGCAATCCACATTAGCCAATATCCTTCATCACCTGCTTTGCTTCCAGGGCCATGTTTGTATTCGGTAGCATTCCATTTATGAAAGTGAACAAAATCTGGACCTGGTCTGTCTTTTTCACAGAAAGTTCCTCTTTTTCCGATACCTACATAGTTCACAGCTGTCGCATTAGAAGGATCACGTTCGTCGAATTGAAGGAAAATAAAGACATCATCATTTACCCATTTAGCTACTCTTGGAGAAACCTGTCCTCCTTGAAATGGCTGGTCGTTGAATAGAGAAGCAAGTTTTAGTATCTCTTCTGCAGTTATATTAGATCCGGCTGGAATATTGTTATTAGACGATACATTTGGGGTACTAGCTTGAACTTTTTGTATGTCCTTATCATCCTCATGGTTATAAAAGAAATTTCCCAATATAGAAGCACTTATTATCAATAAAAAAAGAAGCACAACAGAATCCTGTTTTCTTTTGCCTCTTCCAGGTTCGTCTTTCATAAGGGAATAAAAGATAAGTTTGTATCCATATAAAGACCTACGAACAATAGGTCCGTATCAACTTATATGCATCTAGTATTGCTTGTTCAACGCTTGTTTGTTATTATTATAATTATAGAGAATAGAAACCGGAGTTTAATGCTATTGCTGTTGATAGCAGTATTACTGGTGTAAGTGTCAATTCTATGGTAGACTTGCTTCCATTCGCTGGCCTATTCTCTATTTTTCAGTAGTTAGTCGGTTCTTCCGACAAAGTTGCGTGTGCCAATAACCCTCCATACCTTCTATAGATTACCGATGCAGTCCATGCCGATCCGTGTCTTTGGACATAATATTCTGTGAAGAGTTGACATTGCGTCCCTGGGTTTATCTCTATGGAAGATAAATAGGAAAAGGATTATTATTTTTCTATAGAGTTGGCAATCATATTACCCCATTCTGTCCATGAGCCATCATAGTTCTTTACATTAGGATATCCCAGCAAATACTTAAGGACGAACCAGGTGTGTGAAGATCTCTCGCCTATTCTGCAGTATGCTATTATCTCCTTATCTTGGGTTATTCCTTTTGATTCATATAATTTCTTTAGCTCGTCTGCAGACTTGAAAGTACCATCTTTATCATTGACAGCTTGAGCCCATGGAATATTCTCTGCTCCTGGGATATGTCCTCCTCTTTGAGCATGTTCTGTTGGATATTCTGGTGGAGCTAATATTTCACCTGTAAATTCCTTCGGACTTCTTACATCCACCATTTTTATTCTATCCTTAGTACCTAAAGCTTGTTTTACTTCATCTAAGAATACTCTAATATTATCATCTGGTCCAGTGGGTTTTATGTTTCCTTCAGAATAATTGGGAATATCCTTGCTAAGGGGTCTATCTTCCTCCAACCATTTCTTTCTTCCACCATTCATAAATCTCACATCTCTATATCCATAATATTTAAAGACCCAGAACGCAAAAGCCGCAAACCAGTTGTTAAAGTCCCCGTAAAGAATCAAAATGGTATCCTCGTTTATACCTGCTCCTCGTAATAATCTCTCACATGATTCCCTTGACAGAACATTTCTACTCATTGGATCGTTAATATCCTCTTTCCAATCGAATAAGACAGCACCGGGGATATGACCTAACTGGTAGTTCGCCTTTGGGTCATAATCCACCTCGGCTATTCTGACGTTTGAATCCTTCAAATGATTCTCGACCCATTGAGTATCTACTAATACTTCTGGATGTGCATAGCCCATTGTACTCATATTATTCTAAAGATATCACATGTATATTAGATTTTAATAAAGCACCTGATGTAGCATCTCCACTGGCCTTTTTGCAATATTCTATGATGGTGCAGATTTCTTTAGAATAAAAAATATTTCAGATAGTAAAGAGGCTCGTGAATTGTTAGAAGGCATTGGATTAGAGGTCTATGATACCGTTACTTCTATAAAGAAAGCGGCAAGAAACTCTCTTGCCAAATCCGATAAACGTTCGAATATTGTTTAAGGTATTTTGAGTATTTTAGATCGTATTTATCTAAAAAGAGGAGTATGTTCTCTATGTCTTGCTTTGTTAAAAATGGAATAAGCAGCTATTCTTATTGATACTATACCCAGGCCATTTTGATTTTTTCCTGGCCTTCTACATATCCGCATTCGTACAATGCGCTCCTTCATTATATTGTTATTATTATTTCAATTCCCGCTCTATGCTCAAGAAATTTCCTGTCTCATCTATTTCGACCTTAAAGAATGATATAATATTGTTAAGAAAGGCTAGCCTACCACCAGAGTCTGTAATCCACACCGCAGAACCTAGGAATACTGGTTTACCTTCCTCAGTAACCTTTCCTACTGCCAAGAAAGTATAATTTGCCTTTTCACTACCATCCTTGGTAGATATTATTCCTTGTCCTTGAACAGATGTTACATTATTACCTTTAGAGTTACCAACGAAATCTCCTGTGTTTGTTACTTCTATGTTGCCTTTCATTGTTCCTTCGGCTGAATAAGTTGCCTGCGACCTGTTGCCACCAATTTCTACCTGGCTTGTAATCTTTCCCTTTTCTTCAAAAAATGGCTCTTCTAATTCATATTTCATGCTCATCGTGAGATGTTGGGAATATATAAGAAAGCTCTCTTCTTGAGAGATTATTTAAAGGAATGTTTAAGCATATTAGTTGCAACAAGACTTATTGTATGGTTAGAAAGCGAAGAGAAAAGGTAAGTGTAAAAAAAGTGGGATTACATGAGCATTGCATACAAAACTGAAAAAATAAAGATTACAACCGAGTTCCTGATCCAATAAATATGATCTCGAGCTGCTAACAGTACGCCTGTCAAACGATGGAAATGTGATATATGCGGCATACTAGTATCTGGTACACGCAGAAGTCTGAATAAACACAAACAGGAAAACCACTCTTACTGATTTTCTAATAAACGCGCTATTAATATCTAACAATAGATGTAAGGTTGACTCCTTTTTTCTGCCAGAACTTGATTGCTTCATCTGAAAGCCATTCAAAATTTTCCATATAGTGTACGAAGTTTCTTTGTTTTCTTTCTTCCTTGATATGGTCACGTAGGGCATTCCAGCATCTATAAGCAGTCTCGCCATATGCTTGCATAAAACCCTGTTTTTGTATTGTTCCGTTTCGAAGTAATGCACCCATCTGGTCAAAATCTGCTCTTACAGTTTCAGTAGACTCTTTCGCCTGCTTACTATCTATGAATATCTTACTATCCTTATTTTTGGTATAAATCTCAAAACCAGAATAAACCATTTCTCTTGCATCTCTGTGTTTTGGGTCATTCAATATTTTAAAGGCCTGTACTAGACCGTTAAGCCTGTGTTCCTTGCGATAGAACCAGAAAGTTATAA
>JBPCNB010000010.1:0-11864 GCA_051001675.1 Nitrososphaeraceae archaeon
TGGGAATTGATCCCCTGGGAATCCTTGCCATTTTTAATCGGACATCGTTTACTCTGTTATCGCTACTTTCTAAGCGTTGTTTATGCCGCACATAGCTTTTTCTGAGCATTTCCAAAGCTTCCGGGTCAAGGGCTAGCTCTTGTCCCAAGGCGGTGCTAAGACCTTGAAGGGTCTTATCATCGTATGTGGGTCCCAGTCCTCCGGAAACAATGAGCCAATCGGGGTTTCTTTGAATGGACTCCTTAGCTGCAGCCGATATCTCACTGATACTATCCCCAACCGTTGTTATTCTCTTTACAAGGCCTCCAGCCTGAGTGATTTTACCTGAAATCCACTGAGCATTTTTATTAGCAATAGTACCTGAGAGCAATTCATTTCCAATAGATAACAATTCTATGTTAACTTTTATTGTTGTGTCACTCGATATTGGTATAGTTACACCTGATGTCATCCTTTTACACGTTTGATACAATTAACGGGTTTTGCCCATATTTTTAGCCTTGTTATTGTTAACTATTGAAATTATTAGTAGCTAAGAACAATCCCATCATATCTGTACGGTCACCTTTGCGCTTTCGAATTCAATGTCTTGACTTAAACTACAACAGGGAACTCAATCAGTTATGCTTGGCATGAAAGTGGCAATATGGAAATTATGAAAAGGGTGGGGAAAATTCAGATACCGACAAAAAGTGGTAGAAGGTTATTTACTTGTTTTCCGGATACCCCGCTTTATTCTACCTCTTCTACTTCTGAGTCATCTGTTGGTTCTGATTCATCTAATGGTTCTGATTTCGTCTGAAAAGTTAGTTGATTGACTTCAGCACTATCTGATGCACCATCTTCATAATTGTCATCATAGTCTATATCTGCGATTATGATTAGCACAATCGGCTAACGCACAGACATTGTTTTGGTTCTGCAGATTGTTCAATTAATGCTAAGTTTGAGACATCGTTTTCAAGATTGCCACCGTGGGTTTCTCTATCGATAGGTGAATATACCCATAACTTAGGCGATAATGATGGCACCTCTGCAAAGAGCCTCGACGAAGTAAATGACATATGGTTTTGCGGATATAATTCGTTGAGATATGAAACAAACATGCGTGCAATCATATTCTCCTTTTTAGTAGATTCCAAGGTTAAAGCACAAATCCCCGTCGTCGTTATTATTAACCGATCTTTATGAGCATGTACTAGGAAAAAAAATCTGTTATCCTGGATTGACTTCGCTTAAGATTTCTGTATATTTTACTGTTATTTCTCCACTCATTTTGTGACACTGATAATGAAGAGGACGCATACTCGTATGCTCTTTCAAGACTTTCGAATTCCCTTTTTACATTCGTGCTATCTGTGAGGGCCCGACGGACCCCCTCTCTGATCTGCCATACCCCTACAGGCATAACATATTCTTCCGAACGAATTTCCCTTAAAACCACGGCCCCTGATTTTCGTCTGCGCTTAGATAAATGTTCTGTTACTGCCAACTTGGCTGCAAAGTAAGCCCCCGCAATAGAAGATGGATAATGATCCAAACCATTCGCATCTTCAAAATCGACCGCTAGTCCAAAGTTACCAAAAGTATCAAGCCAAGCCTCTTGCATTTCAAAGCTCCATACTTGATCAGGTATCAATATTATGGAATAATAATTACCGAGGTGAGAATATTTGTACACTTCATTACGGTCAATCGTAGCGTTAGTTTCAATATTCTTGACTAAATGGGAAGAAATTGTATTGTCAGTGGCTGAAATACTCCATCGAGAAGGCACCAATCTTCTTTTTTTTGTTGATCCAAGCATTCCTAGGCTGAATATGCGTTGTATTACACTCACGTCAACTCCTTGCTTATAGAGAGATAGTATCGCATTTTTAGCCTGTAGGTCTTTATCGTAATAAGCGTCTTCTAATCTACGATCTACTGAAATAGATGAGGAGGTTCTGAAGGTTTTGAGAGCTGCAACAGGACCAAATGGTGCAGAATCTGTGTTAAGCCCATTTTTTATTACCGACTCAATATCTGCAATGGGTCTTTTTTCAAACGTCGCCTCGGTTTCAACCGGCTTGTTGGCCATTGCTAATTCTTGTAACGATTCGATATACCTTCCAGACGGCGTTTGAATATCAAAGTCCATGACTCCCCTTACGAGAGATAAACGATAACCTATGATTTCATCGAGAGTTTTGCCAAGCCACATTTCAGGCTTGTCCAAGATGGTAGTTTCACCATGGATTGGTGGAACCATTGGTCCGAGTCTTACTTTTGGATACCCATACCGACCAACGAATACTGATGGAGGTGTTGCACCTGCTATTGAAACTAATGATAACTTAGATGAATTCAGGCTAAGAAACTGGATCCAATTATTCTCTAATCTTCGCTTAGTCTCATTAACTCCTGTGTAGACAATAATAAATGTTCTATTTCCATTAGTATTTTAGGATATTGTCATCGCTGCAGAGGAAGTAGTCTTATCTTCAAAAATTCACTGAAACTTTGCACGTCCGCAGGAATACGTATATCAAAATAGAAATAAGTAGACAGTGAGAGTATTTGAGTAGTATTGTTTCCATTCTGGTAGGATTTAAGTTAGCTCAGGAGAGTAAATTGCTCTATAGGGTTCTTAAAGTCTTAAACTTACAAGCGATTACATCATTCCCATAGTATAACCCAAACAGAGTTACACTTAAGATCTGTACCTGGACTTGTTTCCCGACACCACTGGATTATTCTCTGATTATGGTAGCATGAATAATACATGTTTTCTCCTATCCAACAAACAACCACACCGTCTAGATTGCAACCATAGTGTAATTTTTAATACAAAATACTCATGTGCTTTAGTCCCTTGATAAGAGCATACGCGACTACGTGGTACTGGCATTTAGGAGATAGACTCTTACCCTCCTTTCAGGACAATAGGATTTCTGCACATTGGATTCCAGTTCTTCATTACTTACCAAATATTTCTTAAAGGTCTTAAGCTCTTGTCGGGGTTAAGCAAAGGGATAGGTTCGACTCTAGCCGTTAGTGTAGGATGATTCATTTACGCACTAAGCTAATAATAGAATTGTCCATAATGGATACAAACCAAGCTACTAATATACTGAATTACTTGCAAAACCGCTTAAGTTCTTACGATATAGGCAAGTCGATGGCTGGAGAGGTTATGCTTTCCACATAATCGGTCCGGATTAGCACTTGCACACCGATTGATTTTAGAGTGTGTGTTACGTTATGTTCCTTAAGCTAAACTAATGAAATATAGAAGTAGGCTTGAAATAATTGCCAGCATGTTGCTAGTCGCAAGTAGTGGAGATGCTTCTAGAACTACTATTATGTATAAATCGTTCATCTCTCATGCACAGTTAAAAGAATTTCTTTCTTTTTTGATGCAGAAAGGTCTCATATTAGAATATCATAAGGAAGGAGGAAAGTCTCACAGAGAAGAAAGAACCCTACTCTACAAAACGACAGAAAAAGGAATCTATCTGTTGCATCTTTATAATGAAATGAATGATTTGCTTGGTCTAGAAAAAAATGAACTATGATATATCAGCATTATAGGCCTATCCAATAAGTGATTATTATTGTAATATAGTCGTCTACTCGGCTCGATCCTTACAACGTTGCCCTATCAACTCGATACACATCATATCATGTTTCACCAGCTAAGAGTCTAGTAATAAGCGAAACATATGTGGTATAACATGGCGAATTGGTTCAATCTAACTATTAACTGATGCGGAATTTCCGAATCCTATAATTTTCCGGTCAAATACATAATCACTTTATTATTTCCTTGTTTATTCTCGTCTTGGACATCTTTAATGATATGATAATAGACACCAATGCTCCCAGATATAACCCTGCCCCCACCAGCAAATTTCCGCTAAATCCAATAAGCATAGAAAATATAGCAGTCAAAACTGTTCCAATTACTGAGGCAATCACGTTCACACCCCATAAGAGCGTAACATCCTCATGTTGGTTCTCTGGTTCTCGTTGTTTTTCTGTCTGTTTTTGTGCATACAATGAAGACATCCTGATAATAGAAGGAAATTGGAAACCCATCAGCACACCGGCTGGGGCTAAGAGACCAAAAGTTAACCCAATTCGGGAGTGTATCTGTAAGGCTATGTTAGAGTTAATGATCTCCGGTAGGAAAATGTAATAGATTATTATTATTGTAAGCAATAAGGGTATGGAAATAATCATGGCTTTGTGAGGGCTTGTTCTAAAGATCTTCCCACTCAAATAAGCACCTGCTCCACTAGAAACCAGAATGGAAAACAGTATTACTGTCAAAGCCATTATTGGAGTTCCCAACAACAGGAGGAATTTCTGGATAAATGTTATTTCTATAACCATAAAGCCGAGCCCGATAAATATTACAAAGAGTACTAGTAACCACGAGAAAGAGGAGGAACCTAGAGGGACGTTGTATCTCCTTGAATAATACATTAACAGTAGAGCAAGCACGCCGGAGACAGATAAGACTGTTACCAAAAGAATAATCATTTGGCCTGGAATTTTTTCTCTTGCGAAAAAGAAAGGAGAGTCATCAGTTGGCGGTTTCAATTTGAATATAGTTTCGATGTCTTCATTATCGGCATCTTGTCCTTTCAATAGTTGTTGTTGTTTCAGTTCGGAATAGCTACTATCCATGAGTAACTTATCATAAGGCGGTTGTGTATATACCCCCGGTATTGCAAATACTTTAGCATTATTTTCTCTAGTTCTTTCGTTTACTAAATTAATTTCTGAATTGGTAAATTGCTTATTTTTTAGCATTACTAGCACAGGATATATTGTTCGATTATCATTTGCTCCAAAATATAGACCCGGACGATCTTCAACAATCATCATTTGTTTACTTATTTCTTGGGTACTTTTTCCCGTTTCCTGACGAAGAGATTCTATTAGTAGCGGCATAAGTCTTGGTAATTCAATATTCCACCTAACCATCACTAACATGCCATTATCTTTATCCAAATGTTGGAGATATTGTCTAAATGCTTCTACTGTGTACAGGTAATTTTCTGACAGAGCGTATCCGCCAGCCAGCTGTGCAGCCCAAGAGTCAACGAGTTTTATTGTTATCATATCGTATTTAGAATCACTGGAGCTGATAAATCGTCTTCCGTCGTCGATAAAGACATCTACTTCCTTACGTTCATATAGGTTTCCGGCAGATTTACCAAACTCCTTTGCCTTTGATATTATTAATGGATTTAGTTCTACGGCAGTAATATTCTCTGAACCACCTGCTAAGGCAATCAGAACATCCTCGCCTCCTCCACTACCGATAACTAGAGTATTGTTTGCTCTCAATAATTCATAAGGCAAATAGTCCATATACTGCCTTACCCAAGAAATATCGTTAGAGGATCCATTCCATCTGAATACAGGGGTATCAGCATCTGCATCAATAACTATTGACGCTAATGCTCTGGATCTTCCGGTGTTTTCCGTGCTGTTATTAAGGGATGCATCCTCGGCAGTAAAATTATGGTGAGTTTGCCTTGTGACATCAATTCTTGAAAAAGAATTCCATTGGGTAGATAGATGTTGGAATTCTGATGGCTTGGCTAACTGATAATACAAACCTTTGGTAATTCCGGGTTCTATTGCAAATACGTTGGATTCAATGTTGATCGCTAGTAGGATCGCGGTGGCCCCCAGGCAGACCATTCCATAAATCTTTACTTTGTTTTCGATTGAGACTATTGTATTCTTTTCAGAATTATTTGAATTCTTTTCATATCGATTCGGTTGTTTAACCAACAACAATGAAGCAGCGATAGAAGGTCCAAGAACAATGAGAGATATCGAAAGCAATACAGACTCCGCACCCAATACTCGAATAATAGGATCAAGCACAAGGGCGGCGGCACCTGCTCCTAAGAGATCAATAAAGTATAGTTTGCTTATTTCTTTAGGCATACTCAGGTATATCATAGCTACTGAGACACCAGCGAAAAAGAAAGGAATAGACGAGGAAAGGTAGAAAACATAAATGAATGATGTGTTAGATGGTACTAACTGTCCTATAACTAAAAGTACTACCGGAATCGAAATTGCAAATGCCATAGTAGACTGAATCACTCTTGAAGGCAGATTTTCTTTGTTCAACTTATTCTTTAGTATGTGCACCACTAAAGATCCGATCCCCAGCCCAAAAAATGCAATAGAGATAACCATAAAAGCATAGTCGTACCATAAAATAATTGAAAAAAGCCGAGTAAGTGTTAGTTCAAGCAGTAATACGCTTAGAGATACCATGAAAAGTATAATCATAAGAAAGGCAAAAAACGATGATTGCACTTGAATACCATAAGTTATATTTCATATAGGTCTTTCTCAGTACCCGTTTTAGTTCAACCTTAGAAGATAATTAGAGTATCGAGGATATGAAAGTTTGACAATACCATACCTGATTATTTGGCGCAAATAGATATGACCTGGGTGGACGAAAAAATGGACGACTCATTTAAATTTAGTTTATCCACAAAGCTTTGGGCAGTGTGGGGGCATAGGAAATTAAAGGGATTGTATAAGGCACGTTGACTTTTATATGACATATTTTAAAAGAAAACTGTAAGTTCATCTGTCTTCTTCTTCTTCACCTTCACTACCAGCGAAATCAAAGTTCTCTGACCTTAAGATAGACATCAACCCCTCATCCTGGCTATCACCATACCATCGAACGTCGATTGGTTATCTGACCAAAATGCTTCTCTTTTATCATGGAATTGGTATACTTATTATGATTATAGGAACCTTCATAATTGAACGTATTGTTCCAAACTATCAAGAGGCTTCAGTTCCGCTTTCTATTATTTCTGTTTTGGCTGCCGGACCAATCGAAGAAATTTTGTTCTTCGGTTTGCCTTTTTACGTTCTCGGACACCATCTAATAGTATTGGCAGGGGGTATAGTATGGATAATGTTGCATATCTTAAATACAGAAACGCTTGAACTTGGCACTCTTTCTTATGCCAACTGGTTATTTGTTATACCCTCACTTTTCTTCAGTTTAAGAACGTGGATTAGCGGGAAGGGCTGGTTCGCAATACTCACACATTCTGCATGGAACGGGGTCTTTTTTACGTTAGGATGCGCCGTTGGCGAGGTCTCTTGCAGTAAAAGTTTACAAGGAAATGATATTTTAGCGAGCATTAATAGTGTAGGATTATCTGCTATCCTCATAGGTTTGATATCTGTCTTGTATAAACGAAAAATTAATAGAAAATAAGAAGAAAACAGAAGAGTATTCTTCATCCCTGGTATTTCTTTCCTAGCTGATTTTATGTATCCACCGATAATTTCATATCAAGCTATGCCTTAGTTTTCTGAGACATCACAAAACCTCGATCTGAGGTCATTTCTTGTCTAATATTCGTTCTTTGGATAGCATATCACATCTCGAAAATATGACAAGCTGTTATTCTTATCATCACCGTGGACATGCTACTTTCGATTAACAAATACAAAATTCAATTCATTCTACCTTTTTTTGGGTTCAGTAGTCGACGCAGTTTGCTGATTGAGCTTGACCAACTCTTGCAACTTCTTCTTCAAAATCTCATTAATTTTTTGACCATCGGCTTTACCTCTGAGAACCGCCATACTACGACCCATCAATAATCCAAGCGAATTCATCTGCCTTTGCTTAATTGTGTTCATATTATCTTCCAAAATTTTGGAAATTATCTCTTCTAACTCCTGAGTAGTGAGCACCGCAATCCCAAGTGTATCTATGGCTTGCTCTACGGTCGTAGCCTCTTTTTTCATTATTATTTCGAAAATTAGTGGTACTGATTCCTTACTCACTGCGCCTTTTTCCAACTTCTTAAAAGTGTCGATTATTAATTCATCGGTAAGTAAAGTAGTATCAAGACCCTGTCTTTCGAAATTGACCATGTCTTCTGTTAGTTTTGATACAATAAATGTTGGAGGTATTTTTTTTACTAGACCTACAATAATTTCAAATAGCTCATAATAATTAGAATCAAAAATTTGTTCCGCGAGTTTGTGATTCATGTTATACTTCTTACCAATTTTACTGACTGTTTCGTCCCATGACAGTGGGACATTGGAATATAGCAAATCCACAGACGAACCCTCTATAGAGATAGGAGGAATATCGGTCTCCGGATACATTCTCGCTGCACCAGGTCTTGGCCGACTGTACACAGTTTTGCCGTCAGACGTTGCTGCACGCGTTTCAGCAGGCACCCCATCCAGGACGCCATTTAACCTTTGGATCACAGCTTGTATCGCAGGTTCCAATTTGTCCGTCGGACCACCCAGAATGACAAAAGCGTCATTCTTGGATGATATTTCCAGCTTTCTTGTAACTGCATCAACTTCTTCTTTAGTAATTCCGTAATTGGGCAGTTCGTCAGAATGAAATATCCCTCCAAGGCCGTAGAACCTAACTAGTTCTCCTAGTTGTTTACCCAGCCTAATTTCAGGGTAAGGCTCCAAGCCAATAATGCCTGCAAAACCTCTTACTCTTATTGCCTTAAAATAACAATCACCGACTCTAAGCAATTCTTTGATAACCTTGGAAGAGGATTTGGTCAAAATATCTGTCACATCTTCAATTTTTCCTCCTATTTCAATTTGCTCTGGTTTTCTATCTTTCTTTAATTGTAATGCAATTAAGAAGAGCCCATGTTGTCTGAGCATTTCATATTCTATTACTTTTGTTAGTTGTTCTAACCGCTGCACTCCCTTGACTTCTACAACAGATCCGTTCATTATCGAAATATTAATATCCTGTCTGATACTTCCAAGTCCTCTTGTAACTCTTTTAGTTGCTCTCAATAGACGACCCAATGTATGTGCAATTGCCACTATTTCATCGGGTTTGCCACCGACTGGCTCAAGTGCAATTTCAATGAGTGGCACACCGAGTCTATCTAATCCATATGTCCTCGTGGAGCCGTCATCCGAAACTAGTTTTGCTGCATCTTCTTCAATGCAAATGCTCTGTACTCCAACCATGTTTCCATTAACATTCAATATTCCGCCAATTCCAATAAGAGCTGTTCGTTGAAAGCCGCTGGTATTGGAGCCATCTATTACAATCTTTCGCATTATGTGTACTTCATCGGCGATCTTGGAATGAAGAGTCAAAGACAATATTAATGAGGTCTTGAGGGCCTCCTTGTTGATTCCATGTGGCGGTTCTTCATCTGCTTCGACTAGGCAACTAGAACCGCGTGAAGCGTGGTATTTTATAGTCCTTACTTTTTTAAATTCAAATAGTGCGGCAGGGTCATATTTTCCAAGTTCGCTCTGTGTTGGACGAAGCTTACGGAAAAAGCTAAAATGATAATCCTTAGCGTCTTCACAATCGCAATTGCAGAACAATTTATTTTTAGTGGCCAATTGTTGATGGATCTCAAAACCAACCTGTAGGTTGATGGCTACTGGATCGATTGTCACTTTAGATGATCCTTTCAGTCGATTAGATATCTTTTAAGTTTTTCCTTATTCGATAGGACTAATAGGAGAGATTTCATGAGCAATATTTTCCTGCATTAAACTCGTGGCTGACTCTACAGTGCTGGTGTTCGCCAATACCCACATAATTTTAACTATAGCAGTTTCGGGTATCATATCAGATAACGGGATCACACCCATTTCTAATAAATCCCTACCCGTGTTATATACATTCATTCCGGTTCTCCCCCAGATACACTGAGACGTCATGAAGACCATCAAACCAGCATCCAAAGCATTTCGTATTTCCGGAAAGCAATCTCTACTTATATGTCCTAGTCCTGTCCCTTCAAGTACAATTGCCCTGTATCTAGATGCAATGATGTGAGATATTAATCCAGGGTCAAATCCAGGATGAAATTTTAGCAGGGCAGCTTTTGGATCAAAGTCAGGTTTAATCGAGAAATGATTATTTTTATTGCTGAGATTTCGTGTTTTTTGAATTTTTGTTCTCAGAGACCAGTTGGCTTGTACTTTAACGTTTTCACCGTCAATGATAGATACTGGTTCTGTATCTACTGATTCAAATGCATCTCGCCTACTCGTATGATTTTTCCTTACGCGCGTCCCGATATGACAGGCTATCAAATCATCAGATGAGCTTGCGTGCATAGCTACATACACTCCAGTAACTTCTGATTTGGCCACAAATATTGTCGCACCAATAAGATTTAAAGCCGCGTCGGATGAAGGTCTGTCAGAAGATCTCTGTGCTCCAACCAATACAACTGGAACAGGAATATTTTGCATAGCAAAGCTAAGTGCCGACGCTGTATAATGCATCGTATCTGTTCCGTGAGAAATAATAACCCCTCGATAATCATCTGACCTCAATATTTCATATATTCTCTTTGCGATTAAACCCCAGTGTTGAGGTTTTAAATTTTCACTATATTCACTTATCAAAACCTCAGGCTCAATTATGGCGTATTTTGCCAATTCAGGAACTGATTCATATAATTCAACGGCTGATAAGGCAGATTTTACTCCTCCTGTTCTGTAATCTATTTTACTTGCAATAGTCCCTCCAGTACTAATGAGAGCAATCTTCGGAAGATCCCGTCTATCTTGTTCTACAGCCCAACGTTTTTGAAAGTTTTCTGATATAAACTCGAAATTACTTCTGGCCTTATCAACTGGACCAGTGGAGGTATTAAATGATGGCTCTTGGTTTGAAAGCTGTACCGCTTTGGAAATGGATTCAACCTTGGATATTTCAATCCCGACATTATAGCCACTGCTCAATTTAATAACAATATGGCTCTTATCTGCAGATTCGTATCTGGGCATCAAAATTCCGGACAGCTGACGGTCATGGGCCCTTACCGTTATTCTGTCCCCTATTGTTACCGATGCACGGGCAAGCATTTCTAGGGCATCCTTACTATAACCTTTGATATCAGGAATATCCTGTGACAAAAAGTGGCTCGTTTTCTATTCGATATTCATTGTCTATATGTGTATACTTATCTTCGAACCAAACAATTGATGACTACATCTTATGATAGCTAAGTCCTGAACTCGAGATGCACTTGGATATGCGATAAATGGGTAATAGTAAAAATTACCCTTCGTATACAATAAAAATTACGTTGCAGAACCCGCTCTATTCAACTATCTGAATACTTCTTAATTGAAATAAAGTAAGAATAGCCTTTTTTATGTCGGTCTTAGTGATATGGCCATAGTCCCACGCATCTATGAACCTCCGATATTGTTCTTCGAGAGTTCTGGCGACATCTTCAAATTCTGCCATCTCTTTCAGAGTAACGGGGGTCCTGTGGCCTTTCGCAATCATTATAGGGCATCTCTTATCATCTCCCAGAGGTATGTACCAGGCATTTTTTGCGAAGTCGGAATCGTTTGTAATAGTACAATAAACACGCATTAATTCATCGTTTGACAATCCAAGTAAATCTATAAACCATGGTTCCTTTTCAAGATTTGTTATCGGAAGGATTTTAGCCTCACTTTTTGCCTTAGTTGCATTGCTATTCCTCCTAGTAAACATAACAATAGTACATAATCGTTACTTATAAAAAAATTTTTCTTGAGATACTGAAACTAGTATTAATAGATGGGAAGAATCTACAGGCGTGGTTTAGTTATCTTATCGCAATCGATATATATTGATGGACGGCAATGAAGTGAACCCTTACTAAGATCAGTATATCTTGTTATGTAGATGAAAAATCTTCTTGTTGTATCACTAATCACTTAATAAAGACTAAGAGATATCGTGAAATGCCGCAGTTTTTTTTGCATAGATTGCCTTGATTCGTCTTATCCCATACACATCTTGTATGACCTTCAGGGTCTCTGGGGTAACAAGTTTTTTCCAA
>JBPCNB010000011.1:0-1724 GCA_051001675.1 Nitrososphaeraceae archaeon
CCACATTTCCAAATATGACCATCAAGACAGGTGAACAATACAAGGCCTGTGCATTGCTTATAAGAGATTCAAATCTAATATGTCAAACAGGTAATAATTCTCCAGCTCTTAGACCTGAAATTGTAGACCTGTACATACAAAAAGGAGACGAAGCGACGACAACAATAAACCAGGCGCTTTCAATAATAGAAGAAAAAAATGAACAAGACCAATAACATGCCTTTTGCTTGACTTTCACATAAAGTTACTTTATTTCTGAGATTGTATTACCTAGGGAAGAGTCTAAGAGAGATAATTTTCAAATGTAGGCAATTCAGGAACCATATTAGCTTTTTAACACAAATTTTACCTTCGATTTATCTTGCCTTATATATATGAATGAACTATTATGTTGTTAATCCATGGGACAGGTCACACCATACGATATAGCTTATCAGTTAATTTCAGACATCTTATCTCAACAAGATATACTTCTATCAGTTAATAGTGGGAGTGGTATATCAGAAGCAAGAGTGGAGAAGGGATTACGTTTTAGAATCAAAGAGAAATGGGCAACAATAGGCGATGAGGATAGACCATGGCACATTCACCTCAATATGGATGAAGTTGTGCAAGCCAGGTTTGTAAAAGAAGCAAGGTCAGATGGAAGACAAAGTTACAGTATAAGATTCTTTGATCCAAAAGGTAATTTGTCATTGCGTGCGAATTTCACCAAAATGTATGATAGTAATGGGGATTTGGTAAGGGAAAAGGTTGCCAAGTTCAATGAAATGTATAGCAAGTATGGAAGCAAAGAATTGCTTTTACTAAAGTGAGTAGGCTAGAAGAAATGGGATCTAGAATGGATTGAATATACTCTAAGAGAACAGAATAGATTATTGCAACAGAACATCAAAGAAAATAAGTAAGAAAACGCTAAAGCAGTGAATCTATTGATGGGTTCTTATGAATTCCCTGATATCAGCAGCTTCTCTGTAATTTTTTTTCTTTTTTGCCATCAGGGCATATAAGTGTTACTATTACAATATTTACTTCAGCATCTGAAGCCATGACAGGTGGCTCTACTTTTTCTATTACGCAATTGGATTCAAGCAGTTTCTTTAATTTAGATATTGCAGTGGCCTCTGACGACATTGTTGTTACTAGTGTTTAGTCAATGCTTCATCCAATAACTCTGGATATCATATCAAATATCTTGTACAATTGCTGTCCTATTGGTAGAATAGGTTTCCAACCATCGTTGTCTCTTTCTCTTCTGATTTCTGCAATTCTAGAAATGTCACAGGGGTAACAGGAGCTCCTTCCGCTCCATTACCATTGCCGTTGGCAGGAAACACAGAAGGTACTGAAGAAGATGATGGAGAGAGCAACGATGATGGTAGTGATAGTGACGGTGACGGAAATAACTTCTTTGGAGGAGACTCATTTTTGATTAACAAGTTAATTAGAAGGTCGTCTTACTTTTGCAAGTATAGTTGTCTTCAGTTTACAAATTTATTTAGTTATATAAAATCAAGTCCATGACCGTAGTATATTTGATATTAAATCTCCTTCAGATAATGGGACATATGACATAACCACGTAATGTCAGTTGTACATTAAATGTTCTTATAGAATTAATCTTATATACAATTATGATTAATAAAGTCACAACATCTTCAACAATCACGATTAGTATCTGTGCAGGGATGAAATAATAATATGGAAAAGACTTTTTCATCGCT
>JBPCNB010000012.1:0-1340 GCA_051001675.1 Nitrososphaeraceae archaeon
ACGTAATCTTGCATGGCGTACCAGGAGTAGAACCTGGCATAGAAAGTGCTAGAAAGTTCTATCAGGGGTTTCATAAAGCTTTTCCAGGTGTGCAAATATCAGTTGATGATTTGATTACCAAAGCAGACATGCTTACGTGCAGGTTTACAGTAAGTGGGAGACATAGACGGCGTATTGTTTATATTAACCGGAGGATTTCTGTCTGATATCGACTGGAGAACACCATTTCTAATTTATCTTTTCTCATTGTTTGTTTTATCTCTAGTTTTATATTCGATCAACGAACCCCTTATTTTAAAGGATAAACAAAGAACTAAAGAAAGTATTTTCAAGATAAGAGTAACATACATCGTTTATCCTATTGCCGTCTTTAGCATGATAATGTTCTATTTAATCCCTATACAGATGCCATTTTTTCTGAAAGATTTGACGGGAGTTAGCAACTCGGAAGTAGGTATAGCTCTATCATCTATGACTCTTTTTGCGGCATTTAGCGCTTTACCATACAAAAAAGTAAAGGAGAAGTTAAGTTTTCAAAATATTTTTGTTCTGTTATTTTTTCTAATGGGTATTGGTTATGCAATAATTGCTGTATCTGAAAATTATGTTCAAGTAATGATTGGACTGATGATAGGTGGTCTAGGTATGGGACTATTATTATCCAATATGAATCTCTTGCTTATTTCTGCAACACCAGAATTACTTAGGAAGCATGATTGGAGGCTTGGTCTCCTTCATATTCTTGGGCCAATTTCTATCACCTTTAGTTGGACAGCCATTTTTTGAAGTATTTGGGAATGAATACAATATATGGAATAGCAGGTATTGCAATGCTAATAGTATCTGTGGGGTTCATAGGAGATAGCATAAAAAAGGTAGCTACAGTGAAAATTAATCGCCATAATACGGATGAACACTCTTTAAAAGTTTCATAATTCGGATCGTGTTGTCAGTGATTTTGACCTTGCTGGTAGGTGGGTTCAGCCATTTTCGAGAACTAATATTCGACATTCTGTGAATCCTATAGCGAGATTTTATTCTGTAATCATGTTCGTATTTGATATCTTCGGCAAAATTAGGTTCCGCACAACCCGGGTCTTACGGAAAAGAAATCATTGTGGAACTAAATAGTGCTTCTAGTAGTCATGTGTATATAGTTTTGTTTTATCTCCTCCATCTTCATTATAATCTCAGTTGACAGTAATACTGCTTCCTGTCTATGTTGGTCAGCATCCCCTAATAGTGCTTGTGCCCTATTCCAGGTTTCTTCATAATTAGGATATTGTATTACTGGTTTATCATCTGGCACTGAAGGGTCATAGAAATACACTATCTTGTAT
>JBPCNB010000013.1:0-8305 GCA_051001675.1 Nitrososphaeraceae archaeon
CTGAGAATGAGTGGAAAGGCCCACGTTTTAATAGGAAATTTGGCCCAGGAGCCGCAGAAATCATAGTAACGGCGGAAAATGCTAAGCCTCTCCATATTTCAATTACAATCAAAAAAGATCAAGACAAAAGTCACAGAATAATAAGAATCGAAAACTTTCAAAGTAAGAACATGTCAGAGGAAAAAAATTGAAATGACAGTCCCCTACGCTTTCTTCACTATAAAGTCAAAAAATATTTTTCGGCTATTTCTCTTCTACGTTCATCACCACTCTTGATCCTTACCAATTTTTTCGTGTCCTTGTTGATTAGCCAGATATTGCAAGAGCTCCCAATCATATCTCAAAACATAGTCCTTTTTCTCAAAATCGCAGATAACGATATCCTTTAGAATTCTCCGCCGTTCTTCATTGTTCGCCCCCCCAAAATACAGAGTATCTATATCACCTCCATATAACCTCATTTTTTTAGATATTTCTCTTCCGAATACATGGGCGATTCCTTTGTAATTTGGTTTATAGCCTTTCCATGGAAGTGTTTTTTCTCTTTTTAATTCCACAACTGCTTTCTTTATCTCTTCTTTTGTAGGTGTAAGATCGGGAAGAGTAAGCAAGATATTACTATCTTCTGCTGCTTGTTCTATCTCTTCTTGGGGCTTTGCCAGGATCATTTCCGTCTGTTTTATATGTTCTTTAATAGTATCTATTGTCTTTCTACGCTGCCTCCAACTAGGATAGAGAAAATATTCATTTATTATTGGTATGATATGGACACATCGATATCCAAAGAATTTATCTTCTGGTTCCTTTTCTGCAAAATGAGGATCAGAAATTGTTGCCGGATCCATATTGTATGGTTCTTTGTACTTATAAGTTGCATCATCCATACCTTCAAAGTATCTTTGTACATTTGTAAACCATGGAACTATATGGTACTGATGTTCGGGTAAGTATTTCTTTCTAACTCTTCTTAAAAGTGCTTTTAATTGGGTTCTTGCTATATACGACTTCTCCCAGTTTTCTAAATCTACTTCGTCCATTTCGCCTAGATAGTAGCCTTTTCTCTTGCCACCACGACTACGTCTTGGCGTCTTTTTGATCACTATTCCTAGCACCTCCTTGCAAAGTTGATCGATTGTCAAACCATCTTCAAGCGTTGTTCTATTTTCCATCAATGCTATGAGTCGATTTTCTTTGTCTTTCCACGTCATTTTGGGACTCACTTTAATTGTTTATGGTCAGAAATGGATGATAACATCGCTCATAGCCAGCTGATGTATAGCTTAATATCTTCTCAGACTTGTTTGCTATGTATTCCACAGTCTTTGGCATTGTAAGATAAAGATATGCATAATCAGGGTCCTCTGTTTCAAGTTCTCCAACCCCCTTACTGCTATCGATCCATGCTTTACCTTCTTCTGTATTTATTTCCGCCGTATGAGAACTGGCTAAGAAGAATGCGACTAGATCATATTCAAATGCAATATGTGGTCTTTTAACAGGATAACCATAATCGGATATCTCTATTCTAAATTGTATAGAGGCCTGTCTAGCATAGTGAAGAGCCAGATAAGATTGTCTAATTAGATTGTTTGTCCAATTAAAGCAGTATTGTTCTGATAGGTGGATAAGCATTACAGATGAACCTTTCTCTCCTTTTTTTTGTGATTTGACTAACTCCACAGTATGATCATTTTTCTTAATAGTACACTTTGAGACACCATGCCTCATCTCAGTCCAGTGTAATCTATCATTTTCGGCTATTGAGTTATGGATTCCAAATGCAATACAAATATTGTGGAGGCGAACCGGTATTGCTATAGAATTAGTATTAGAGTGGTTTACACTCCGTCTGACAACTTCTTTTAAAATGAGTGTTCCCTTTTCGGTAAGGTTCCAGGCAATTCCCTTTCTGTCCCCAGCTTTTTCAATTAAACCCAAAGAAGTCAGATTATCAGTATAATAGTTCACTAGTTGGGGAGAAATACCCAGTTGTTCTGCAATCAATGAGGGCCTATACCCTTGTTTTATCTTCAAAAGGATTGACAGAAGATGCTTAGATTTGAGAATGACTAGGGAATTCTTATGTTTGTACTGCATCAGCTATAGCTCCTACGACATTGTGTCTTGAATTGTAATACTTGCAATCCCATTGTATTGTGGATAGGTTTAGGGGAAATAGGATCCAGCAAAGTAAAAAATTAACCAAAGTTTTTTTTATTTCATAGTGAATCAATTATCTCCATCTCCAATAGATTTTTTTGTTTTGTCTCTCCAATGCTGCCAAAATGAGCTTCCAGGACTTTTCCACTCTTTTTTTCTATCAGAAGATTAAACAAGACTTTTAGAGGGCTCCCAGATTTGTATAACCCCTGGATATATTTCTGTAACTCTAGCCATGGAAAATAATGTTCAATGTTTAACACTTCGTCATAGCAATATGTTGGGTTGCTCTCAACGTTTCCACTAATGGCTACGCTTCGTATTCCATCATCGCTAGTCTTTGGATTAATCTTATCAGCTGTCTGGATTAGTGAAGCTTCTTTTATGATTTGCTCATAGTCTTCAACTTTGTTCGTTAGAATCTCATTCCTTTCCCTTAATATCGTGCAGCTTCTGCAGTCCTTCACAGCTTTTAATTTCCAATTAGAATGTGAATTTTCATTATCTCCATAGGGATGACATTCTGCATCCTCTTCTGATTTTGTCTTTTGTATTCCACTGTTCTCTAATATTATGGCCTTTTTATTGTTCAGGGGTGCTGCAGCCAATGCAGCGGAATTGGCCTCCTTTTGTCTTAATCGGCCAGCTTTTTGTTTTTCTAAGTCTTTAGCTTCATCTGGTAAAAATTCTAATACCGTTCGCTTGCTCCATATACCAATGCAATCTTTCTCAATTCTATTTCTTGCATCATTGGGCGCAAGATCTGGATTCTCATCACGAAGTCTCCTATACATCTTCGGAACATATTCCTGGGCGGTAGAATACTGAAAAGACTGTACTTTTCTTCTGGCTTCTTCAAGCAGTTCCTCATAGGTAGTCATTAAACTTTACCTTCTAGAGTCCCAGTCAATCTCAGAAGATCTAAACCGTGACTTGCAGCTATCACAAAGAGATAAGAATATGGTTCCTGTTGTCCCTACTTTTACAGCAATCTTAGAAGTTGCCCTTGCGCTGCAAGAAAAACCTTCACATATAACATTATTAGTACAAGTGGCCTGATCATTATCCATGGGAAATTAGCTCCTGGTGATTGGCGGAATCATTTGCTGGGAGGCTGTCGACTCTCTTATTGGAATTAAGATCAAGGAGTACGTTGATTAGTTCATCATATGTCTGGCCTTTGTATCCTATCCTCTTTAGACGCTCACGTGTTTGATTTCTAATGAGTATCGTACTTTCGGTATTTGGCATAAATTGTATAACACGTAGGTATAGTTATATCCAATTGGGTACCCAAATACTCTAATATAACGGCCATATAGTACTGCATAAACGTGAAGAATAGACAACAATTCGAAATTACACCCCATCAAAGAGAACAAATGGTTATTGATTATATTAGCGAACATCAAGGCTGTACCAAGGCAGACATAACAAGAGGACTAGAAAATGAGATTTCGAAAAAGACCATTGACAAGATTGTAGGTGAAATGATAGACGACGATATAATTGAAACTAAAAAAGAGAATCCAAATAGTAGAAATATTAAACTATTTTTGAAAGAAAGCAACCTTCTTGTTTCTATTCCAAAACAGTTAGAACAATTTGATAATTCCTTTACCATTCTGGTAGACAAGACAGGACAAAAAATAATGCTTTCTGAGATAGGAATACCCATTTCAAAAGCAGCCGGTATACCAATTGATTCTTCCTTGAGACTTTCCCCTCAACAGATATTCCAGTTGTTGAATATTAAATTGTCTGTCTTTTACCGTGTGATTGATTCAATTCTTCTGCAGTCTTTAATTGTATGGCCAAAGAAAATTGAAGATAAAGAAACTTTAAAGAAATTATACGTAAATGCTTTCTCTAAAATTGCAGATATCATGATAAAATTCTCAGAACAGCATATAGATGCCATCTTCTGGAATATCTCACTAGAGTCGCAGATAATTAATAGATTCCATGGAGCTAGTGCATTGGTTGATTTTCAGGAGATATATGGAAATATTGGAATGAAGCAAGAAATTGATTCTGTATTGAATTCTCTCTGGAATATTGATAAGGATATACGACATTTGGTATACAAGGAAAAAGAATACTTGGGTATAGACTTTAAAGAAGATGACGGTTGGAGGAAGCTACTAATCCTAGTGAAAGATAAGATGGAAAAAGCGAAGCGATAGGGCATTGAAATTCCTAAATGTTTGGCATAATCAAATAACCTCTCATTACTCTAATTTTTTACTTGTTAATGCCTCTGGTTTTATATACGCTAATTGAGGATTTTGCTGAATCATTGACATGATCTGACTAAACTGCTGGTTCATTTCTTCACGCATAGTCTTCATGTCGTGTTCATATTTGTCCTTCAATTCCTTGACCTCTGATTCTTCACGCTGTTTTTCTTCTATGGTTTCACTATAAGCATCATATGTTAATACCATGTGGCATTTAGTGCAGAACTTGCTTTCAGGTTTATTAGGTTCATTACAGTTTGGACATTGCTTACTTTGTAATTTATTGATAGTTTGCTGGTCTTTTTCAACCAGCCCATAGGCTTGCAATATGTCCTCACATGCAGCATTTCCAAACAGATGAACATAACGTCTTGGCATGTCAGAATTTGCAGTCCATCCTGAAAATACCCTAAGTGTTGATTCCTTGAGTATCCTAGATTTTTGAGTCAAAGAAGTATGTCTTCCAACAACGTATGGATTCCAGGGCTTCTTCAAAAGTTCTTTAATCTTCTGTTTATCTTCTGGAGGGATATTGGGATTATCTAGTAGTTTGGGAAAATAACTATTCTTATAACTAGCATAAATATGGTTCAACGACATTGGGAAAATACCCCTTCCTAAACTTCTGCCAGTTCCAGATATGAAAAACGCATTAGGGTTTCCTTGCATCTGGTGCTCATTATTTAAATAATCTTTAACGTAAGGTATCGAATCAATCAAAGGCAAACTTCTTACCCCAGTTTTGCCGTTGACAGTAGCCTCCGCATATTGTTTATTTCCTACTGACTTAAATGCAATATCTCTTATCCTTAATTTTAGGATCTCATGAGGCCTGCAGCCTGAGTCTCTTGCTACAGCATGATAGCATTTCATTCTCTTTGAATGACAATACCTCAAAAATAAAAGATCTTCTTCTGGAGTCCACAAATCTGATGGCTTATACACTGATTTTTCCTTTCTCCTGAGTTGAGGTATATTTTCCATGACTTCAGGCTTAGGTCTTTTATTAGGTTCAATAACAGAGGAATATAGCCATTTGAAGAATCGTATCAATTGAATCCTATAGGTATTGTATGTGCCAATCCACCTATGCATGGGATCTACATTTTCAGGTTTGCGTAGATTATCTAGAAATGCCAAGACATCTTCTCTTGTGATTTGTCTAAATGGCTTGTGATTATGGAATTTTGAAAATTTTACTAGTCTGTCAATATTTGATTTTCTATAGTTATATGATAAGTTAATCTCAGTATTCATACACAAAATGCAATCGCATATAATCAAAGCATTATCCTGTGAAATTTCATTCCTTAAAGCCCTGGCATAGCCTGCTGATAGACCTGCAGTAATTAGGTCTACATTTCTGTCAAAAAGTGGGTTGTTATTATTATAGTTGTTATCTTTGTTTTTGTTTTTGTCCTTTTCTTTGCTAGTGTTAATAATAGCTTTTTGTTGAATCTGCATCAGTAAACGAAAAAAGATACTCAGATGTGCCTAATAAAGTGGTATTATAAGACGCATTACTCTGCAATGATGTTGTATTTGATATCTTGAGCAAAATTAGGTTCAGCACAACCTAGATCTAAACAACTCAAACTTGATTTGAAAGGGATAGTGTAATTTCCTTGCAGGCCCACTAGATAAGCAATATTTGTTTAATTAATAAATTAAAATCAGACTTTATTAGACACGACTTAATACCAGCATTTTATTTACTCCACGTCGAAATTCATGTTGGACAGTTTCAATACTGGCTAAAATATTATTTTGCATACGCTCCTTTACAGTTTCAATCAAGGTATTAAGATAATCTGGAAACGCAGCATCCGGAAGTTGAACTGGAAATATCCTCACCTCATTAGACGAAACACGTAATAATTCGAGAATTGAGTCAAGATGAAAAGAATAGTCAAATCTGTCATGATAATAGAAAAGAAGGTTGGCACTTAATACTAGATCAAAACTTTTATCATCAAAAGGTAAATTTGGGAGTTGTGCTTTTATGTATCGTTTCTCCTTTATTCCTTTAGCATAATCTAAAATGAATTTTCTTAGAGAAGAGGCTCTGGATTTCCGTAAATCATCAATATCAGCATAAAGATTCCAGTTATAAAGATCAGGAACCTGTGATAGTCTCTCAATCATGTGGTCAAGATCATCTTTCCCACGCTTTTCAACTTCTGTTGTTAAAGCATTCTCTTGGCCATCATTATCGTATAAAACGTCACATCCAACGACTTTCCTTATACCGTATTCATTATAAGCTTCAGCACCAAAAGAAGAGGCACCAGAGGGACAATCCAGTATTTTAAGTCCTTTTAGTTGAGAGGGCTCAAGATTAAACATTCCCATGTATTCAGAAAATGTCCTTCCTATGAATACAACTCTATCTAAATTAAGAGTATGAATTGGCTTTGAAATACCTTTTTCATTACTTTCTTCTTCGTTTAACATTTTCATTCACAGTACATAAATAGACATACTATTTGTTTTTCCGTTTGATATATGTTAAACGATCCCAACTAATCGATAGGACTAATTATTAGCAGTTAGATTCATACTTACACCGTAATATGCCATTATCTTCTGAAGAGATACAGAGAAGAAGAGCCTTAATCTCAAAACTCAAGGAAGAGACACTGAGTCATGATGAGGCAAAAGAACTGATATCTCTTTTGGATAAAGAGAAACGCATAGCATTGGAAGAAGGAGATTGTATGCTAGTGTTTGCAATACTATCTCTGATATCATATGTCAATGAATATTCAGATAGCCATTCAGAATTAGATAAGAAAAAAGAGTAATTCTTACACTAACCGAACTATATCTACTATATCTACAGCATCATTAATTCTACTCAAATCAATTATTGACTCGGCTTTAGATTATTGATATTACTTCATTACCCACAGAGGATCGGTCTTCTTCATAGTCGAAAGCCGACCCATGTCCTGAGGCTGAATATTCATTTGCCAAAGCATGGCTATTATTTCCCCTCGATGAGGAAGTTCTTCAGTAATAACATGAATTAACAATACATAAAATGTATTATTAATCTCCAGTTCTAAGTTTGTATATTGTGGCCGTAACTTTTGCTATAACTGTGACTTATGGTTTTATTAAAAGATGGTATCTTACTTCCTGTATATAGCCTTCCTTGTTGTCTGGCCCAATAACCATAGTATATTACAAGTAAATCCTATTAACCTGACACATTTGGTTGGGATAACAGGACCTACTAATGGAAATGTAGTATTAAGGTTCTTAGAAACGAAAATGATGACATGTTAGTCACCTTTTTAGAGTGTAATTTTGAGACACTTTGGTTGTCCCCCAATATCAAGATAAAACCTCTAGACCTTCTTCTTGAAAAGATAGAACTAAACAAGATTCCTAATGATAGACTAGAAATGTTATTCTGGCTCTAAAGAGAAAGACAAAAGCATACTAAGCGCATCATATCCCTACTATGATTCCTCTATTATGACTTTTATGTATGTTTGAAGCTCACCTTTGCAACCTTATTTCTTATTTACTTGTGAAAGAGTTGCGCCTGTCTGTTGCAGCAAATTTAGTTGATCTACTACATCCCAATGTTCTACAATTTTTTCGTTCTCTATTCTATATAGATTTGCAGATCTTCTGTTTATTTTTTTGTTTGTTGGTGGGCATCCATTGAAATTCTCCTTTCTGTGTTATGATCTTCTAACAACCACATGAGATCTCCAAATGGGGAGAACGATTCCATCATTTAGAATAGCCAGTGTAATAGAAAAGGAAGAATGGAAGTGTTAGTATATCGCTTGACACACAAGACAAAAAATATTTGATGACATGTTTGATATCTCCATTTTATACAGTTCTGCAAGTGTTAAGGCTAACTACGTAGGCACAAAATTTGGGAG
>JBPCNB010000014.1:0-1198 GCA_051001675.1 Nitrososphaeraceae archaeon
CTTCAGGGAAGGGGCGCTTGCCACCCATACACTCTATCGGATCCTGGCCCGGGAATTTGTTAAGAAGAGAATAACCTAAACAAGAAAATGTTGGCCTTGGTTAACCAGATTTTAGAAGTTCATTTCATCATGTATCAGGTAGCGCTAACCTGACGATCCATAGAAGACAAATTTCCATAACTATGCAGATATGCATTTTTCAAAATGTCGAAATATTTAGTTGGTATTATTTCTCCCGTAGCTCGAGTTACATTTATTAAATTATAATTGGCCACCTGGTGGGCATCAACTCTCCATTGCCAATAAGCCATACCCCATGCATCTATATCCTTAAATGTTTGTACTATGAGATTTGCTTGCTCCTGACTTATGTTGCTGAGTTCCGGATTGATGTTAAAGACTTGCTGACCTTCTTCATTGATTGCTTCTTCTCTTAAAACGTTGTTCCATTCTCCTACATATAACGGGACTTGTGCTATTTCGGATGCTCGCTGGAAAATGGCAAGTCTATCTCCCTGATAAGTGTCAGGGGTTGGTAGACCATACAAACTGATTTTAAACACAACATTTGTCTTATTTGCAGGAGCCATTAGTGCCAAATTCTCGGGGTTTACACCTATTGGACGTTGCAAGTCAACTGGTATATGCATGCTATATGCTATTGTCTTGTCAGTAAACTTTCGCAATTCATTTACCATAAAAGTATCAAAGGGTCCAATCTTTTGCCACTGATCCGAACTGTGGACTTGCGGCTCACTTAGGATTTCATAACCCAAAGTGCTTTCATGGTTGTCTACTGTATTTACCACCGTTTTCAAGAAATCAAGCAACAGCAGCCATCCATCCTGACCATTAACATCTTTTATTGATCTATTCCACCAATCTGTCCACCAAAGATTTGCACTCTGGTATTTTGGAGAACCTCCGCTTCCGAATGAAAATTTAGGATCCCCTTCAAATAGTGCTGATGGAAATCCATTACCTCGCTGGGGATTTAGATACGATGATGTATGAAACTGATGATTGTCATATAACACCTTTATACCGTACTTGTCAGCGGTGTTTGCCACGGCCGTAAGTTCGTTAATGAAAGCTTCTGGATTCACGATAATTCCTTCCCAATAGAAAGTGTATCGCACGTGATTCATCCCCGCATCAGACAGTATTCGGAAACTATCCTCGTAGTAATTATGAGGGA
>JBPCNB010000015.1:0-4618 GCA_051001675.1 Nitrososphaeraceae archaeon
GCATGAATAAGGTGTTATCTACAGGATTTTTTCCTTCATCTTGTGTTATACTTTGCATATTTGCTTACATTATTCACTATTTCTTATAGTTTAAGTTATCTGTATCCAAGTTTAAATTCAAAATTAAATCTGCTATTATTAACCTCTATGAACTGTTTCTTATTTTGGCGGAAGCAATTATTTGAACTTGAATATTGTCTTACATATGCAGTAGAATAATTAATTTGTATTCAACTCAAGTTCAATTTTAAAATGATTGTGCTAAATTGCATCATTGGCCTTGAGTTGCATTCTCACTTGAATTAGAAGCAGAAATGGAATGTCCTCCTGATTACCCAATGGTGGTGTCACTATGTGACATAAATCGTAAAAAACTACTCTATGTTAATTATATACGTTGATAACTATCAAGCAAGACTTGGATTCAATAACTTCAATGTTGTATGTGGCTTTCGAAATAGAGCCATTTAAGCGAGATTATAATTCTGTATTTGGACAAATTGCTAACATTCTACATCGTTATAGTATAACTGAGAACTCAAGAAATTTACGCCTTAGATTTACCTTGTGTATGCAAGAGTTTTTTGATGGTCTTCCGGAAAGTCAATGGAATCTAAAAGATCCTAAATTCCTTAAGCAATCTGAAGAATTTGCCATTGCAAAATTTAGAGAGTGGATAGTAGAGCAGATCACTTAGTCTAGACCTCATTTTCTGGATCTTCTTTCAGTTTCAATTATGCGCCTTATCTAACGCAGCCTGGACCTACGATTTTCATGGTATTCTCATCGAAGTAAAATTAATTTCTCTTTGAGTCCTTAGTGTAACATGATGCAATATCTTTATTCATATTCTTCAATATATTTTGAGTTTTATTTGAGAGTAATAGTAGAGTATCACAACCTACATTCAGCCTTTCCTTTGATCGTGCTGTACTCGTTTCATTGGATATTTCTTCTCCTTTCTGATTTTCTGAATTCCTAGCGTTGGAAATTTTCTTGTCGCATTGAATTTGCAAAGTATTGATTTCTAACACAGTCAAGTATGTGTCAGTCTGAAGAGCAGAACACGGATCTGAAGAATTTCCTATAGCGTTAGATTGTGAAGTAGGAAGTGGCAATGATTGATCCAGCAATTCACAATCTACTGGAAATACTGATGAGGTACTTGCTAACTTACAAAATTCAATTTTCACCAACGGATCTAAACGGTCAATAATTTGCCTAAATTCTGGCAATGATTGAACAATTTCTTTCTTATAATCAGTGAATGCTTGTGGATCTTTGAGTTCTATTTCCTTCTGCAATTTTTCAACAAATTTAGCAAATTCATACTGGGCCTCTGCTCGTGTTTCCCATTCTGAGCGGGCATGGACTTTGGAAGTAGAACAATGAATGCCCAATAAAATAACCACGACTATAGCCATGGAGCATGTTAGAATATGTTTCGGTTCTGCCAATCACTTCTTTATTTTCAACTAAACATATTGTTAAAGTTTTTGATTATCGATGTGAATTGATGAAATTCTTCTGAGCATGAACGAGGTATAGCAAGAGATTATTCCCATTCATCGGCAGTTGATTTCCATATTAAGGAATCTAATTTCGTAACGTTATAGTATCCTGTACTTGCTCAAGGGTTAAAACGAGTATTTGCATTTGCTTTTGCTTGATACTGAGGCCAGAAAATCAATTTGGAACACTAGTGAACTGATTATTTCATCCAGTCTCTATTTTCCAAATAATCTATCAATTTTATCATTTGCTCAATTCTGATCTTGCCACCAATTTGCTTGTGACAGCTTTCATAATGTTGAATCAACATCGCATTCTCTTCATTAGATAATATACCATTCTCCTCAACCAAATCAAAGAATTTGTCTTCCTTTCCAGTATGATCTGCTATAAAAACAGCGTATGATTTGAGAAATCTTGCAACTGGTTCTTTTGAGTCTGTGCCTTTTTGCCATGAATCTAAATGTCGGCTTAACATTCTGGCAATCCTCCTTCCAAGTTCATGTTCGATAAGAAATTTGCGGATATCTTCAGCAAAATTATCTCTATCTTCAGTTTCTGGGAAATACACTTTTTCCTCTTTACCATGGTGAAAGCTGTCTACGAATTCTTCGATAATTACAGAAATGATTTTGATGTCCTCGAGCGGGATAGGTTCGTTAGCAGCAAGTTTATTAGAACATTTCTGAGCAATCGAACCCAGTCTCCTAACAATTATGTGGTCTTCTTTTAGATCTTGTGTTGCACTCATTTCTCATCCGCGTTTGTACCTTTATAGTTTAACATCAACCAATATTAATGGATACTCGATATCTAAACAACGTATGACAAATTGGATGTATTAATAATATTGCATATTTATTATTCTTGAATTTCTAAAAATCACTAGTCATATAGATCAATACTTGTAATTTGGCTTTATCTTACCAAACTATTACTTCTTTTGTCAGACTGTTCTCTTTTAAGATGACAACTTAATTAGTTTGGTGCATAAATATAAAATGAACGCTAGTCGGTGACTATTAGAATTGAAAACCTGTAGAAAGTTCTGCGAAATATGATTGTCATCCATGTATACAATTAAAGCTACAAAAAAGTTCTGTTTATAAAACATGCCCATCCCTTTAACACTTTGAGACTGCCAATAAACGGAATCTCGTTCACGATCTGAATCTACATCGATTAATATGTGCTGATTTTCTAAATTCTGTGCGATTGATCGAATGGAAAAATAACACTAGTTTTTGCCATATTCATAATTCGACTAATTACGCCCTGGGTAGACATGCATGATGACGACTGGTTATCACATGCGTACTTTACGGCACCAGTATTCACACGCGGGGATTCATTGTGGACCAACAATCCAAGAAGGACTTCTTTTACCACTGGCATTAAACCAGCCCTTGCACCAAATGCACCTTTGGAATTAATTAGCCAGAACATCTTCGTTGCATCATAACCTTTGGGAAAAATTACCTGCTTCGCCTCTGAGGCCTCTTTTGAATAATGATGTCCAGCTATTCTTATCCAACCTCTGGATATTATATTTACAATTTTCGCAAACTTTCCGCATGATAAACAGGTATCATCATAAATCAATAAAGGTCGCGAAAACATTGATGATAGGTTCACTTGACTATTCATATTCTTATGTTCTAACTTATTATTATTATATTTTGCTTATATGACGGTTCCTAGTACGGTTCTATTATATTACTTAAATACGTGAGGTCATGCCAAGAAGCATTACTCCCACCCAGAACAACGAAGTTATGAGATGATTCAACCCAACTCGAATTGCGGGTGGTAAGTATGTCTATCATTAATATTGTCACCAATTTTAGCGATAAGAAGAAATTGAAGGATATACTTCAATTCAATAATGGATAAAGAAGAATCTGAATCACAAATAACTTACTTTAGATACAGGACGCTAGAAGATATGCTCAAGGTCATACTATTTTCAACACAATCAGCACTAGGACTAACACCAATGCTATATCACATAAGATATAATGATAATGAGATTCTTTTTATTGAGACAGGAGCTTTGGGTGGAGCTCTAGTTCACTATATTCGGGAAAAAGACAAACCTGATAAGAAATTTGTCGAATTGAAGCAGTTGACGGGTGAATTTCGATTTGTGGACAAGATAGGCACTGATACTCATTCCATCTACATACCAATTCTGGAGTTGGAAGAATCGACGCTAATATTTCCCTCTTAATTTATTTACTATTTTCACTGGCACAACAAGACTGAATCCGCTTCATCCATCGAAAAATGCTTTGAATTTAATGGATTTAAGCGGCGTGATTGATTTATGCTATCATCATCCAATTACTGACCGCCCAATACGTTAGAGAAAGTGTTTTGTCCTCATATTTGTAACATTTATCATCAATGAATCTTGTTCTGATCCGGCTGCCATGTCACCCAATTTACATATAATTCCAACAGTACCTAAGGGATGCAACCAGATTAATTTCATATGTCAGTTGCCTGCTTGACTATAACTTAATATTTTCATACCTCTAATGTAATTAAAGCGGTCAACGCAATGGCTAGAGATTGACTCTAGTTCAATCAAATTTCAGTAGCTCTCAAGTTTGCATCAGAACTAAAATTTAAACGTTGTACCAACACTTGATTGTATGAATTTTTCAGGGAAAGTTTCAATGATCCTATTCGTAGCTTTCCACCCAGTGCAATGACACGGCACGATATAATCAGGGTCAGCTTTCTCCAGCTCTTTTATAGTAGGCTCTATTGCTTGCTCATAGATTCCACCATCTGTTGGAAGATGAAAGCCTCCTATGACTGCGTAAATCTTATTTATTCTGGTCACTTTCTTTGCATAGTTAATCGTATTTATGATTCCTGAATGACCACAAGCCGTTAAAATTACTAATCCTTTATTTCTGACATTAGCCACTATTGCTTGATCATCTTTGACTAACGGATCGGGTCTAAGATCCTTTTCATTGTAATGTGGATTTTCTGCATATTGAATCGGAAAACCTCTCTCATAATTTGTCACTCTTGGTATCTCTCCTGTAATTAATAGCCAAGGAAATTTGTCATTAGGGAGCAGCCTTACACC
>JBPCNB010000016.1:0-4146 GCA_051001675.1 Nitrososphaeraceae archaeon
ATAGTAGATAAACGAAGAGAAAGACAAAAGATGCCGAAAATTATTGTAGGTTATTTAGTTGCGCTTACTATTATTTCTGCATACATTGCTATTAGTTCACTTTTCATAGTTTTTCCCGGTTCTGTAATAGATGATTTTCCCATACATAGACCATATGAAATTCCTGGCCTTGCCTTATTTCTGGTAGCTTTGCTTTACTTTTACAAAAATCAACTTTATAGGAAAAGTGATATTTTCTACAAAGGATTACTAGGTGCTTTGGTAATAGATATTTTTGGACAAATCATAATGTCCTATTCTACTACTTCATTTGACACAGCTCATAATACAGCTCATATTCTAAAAGATGCGGCGTACTTTGTTAATATCATTGGGTTAGCATTGTCCAGCATTCAATACAATGCAAAACTAAAAGAAGCCAATAGAAATTTGATAGAGAGAGAAGAAGTAATTCGTTCTCAGTATGAGAGATTGAAAGAATCAGATAAAATGCAGAAAGAATTCATTAATATAGCAAGCCATGAAATGAAGACACCAACCCAAGCTATCTTAGGATTCTCAAATTTATTAGAAACCCATCCTGAGAAAAAAATGGAAATAAACCAGGGAATAAAAAGAAATGCTGCCAGATTGCAGAGACTAACGAATGATATATTGGATGTTACAAGAATTGAGAGTCACACACTAAAACTAAACAAGGAAAAGTTTAACTTGAATGACTTGATATCACATATTATCGAAGACTATAGAAACCAAATAGATAATGTTCACATAGAGCTAATGCACAATTCTGATAAAACTGGTAACTATAAAGAAAATAATAATCTGGTTGTTGTGGAGGCAGACAAATCTAGATTAAGTCAAGTCATTTCCAATCTCTTAAGTAATTCTATAAAGTTTACTAACAGTGAGGGAAGTATATCTGTTAGATCAGAAAAGAAGGATAGTCATGTTATAGTTAGTGTAAAAGATACCGGCACAGGTATTGATCCTGAAATAATGCCGAAGTTATTTACAAAATTTGCTACCAAATCTCAAACATCAGGAACTGGATTAGGATTATTCATATCTAAAAGTATTATTGAAGCTCATGGTGGAAAGATATGGGGAGAAAACTATATTCATGATACTAAGAAAGGCTCGATATTTGCATTTAGTTTACCGTTAAACAACCATAGCAGAAGTAGTAAGATCCCATAATAATACTTCAGATAAGGAATCGAATAAGGCAATAAGAATATTAACAATGAATAGTAAGCCACGGATCTTACTTGTAGATGACGAGTCAGACATCACTTTTTCTTTCAGTATAGGGTTAGAAGACAGCGGATTTAAGGTCGATATATTCAACCATCCTTTAAATGCATTATCTAATTTCAGATCCGGTTCATATGAGCTTGTAATTCTTGACATAAAAATGCCACAAATGAATGGCATTGACTTGTGTAAAGAGATAAGAAAAATAGACAATAATGTTAGGATATGTTTTCTAACAGCATTTGATTCGCGGTATGAAGAATTTAGGCATTATTCAGACTGCTTTATTCGAAAACCAATAACAATAGACGATTTAGTAGAAAAAGTAAAGAAAGAATTAAACAGGAACTAGGCAAATGTAAGTGTGAACCTATAGAATACAGACAGGAACTGTTATGCGAGATAGTGTTTCATATATTGAATACTAACTAAAAAAGTTAATATTCTAATCTTGGAATTATTAGAGTGAAAAAGTATACTTACTTCCTTTGCAATAATTGGCTGAGGAGATATCTAAAGCCGCAGGAAGACAGATGACAAGGTCGGGGCTTAACCCCTGCGACCATTGCACATATACTTTATAGATAAAGATGGAATAATCAACATTTGTTCCCCTTCTGATCTTCGTTCCCTTTCTGTTTTATCTTCGCAACCACGCCAATCGTGCAGGCTCCTACTTGACTCTATATGTATCAGTACTCTGGTATGCATTTACATTATGAAGCGTAAAAAATTCTCCTTTTGGCAGAGGCGCGTTAATCTTTTCCATAACTGGTTTTCGTTTAAGATCTTGTTCAGACTCTCAGAAATCAGCCACACGAATATTTCCTGAGTTATCAAAACTAGCAGCGTGAAGTATTATTCCTGTCGGACGGTTGTGTTCCCAGTCAATTTCTTTTCTCAGTTCTTCATACATTTGTTTAGTAAACCCGTCTCCAGTAGATAGCCAATATTGCCATACTGATTTTCTAATATTTTGTTATGTAAAAGACTTAGTCCGTGGATATTCGACCAATAGAAATTCGTTGTGGTCTGTAAATATTATGGAACCATTGACTAAGATTATGCAACTGGATAAAGCTTAACTTATGAGAGTATGCCTGTATCTGTATTATCCTCTCCCTCCCCCAATGCAATACCATTCCTTATATCGCTAGCAACACTTGAGCTAGCTTTCCCATGGCTTGTCGTAATTTGTGTACGAGACTAAGCTCCAAGATAATAGTGGGCCAATCCCACTATTCAGATGGTAAGAAATATTGTAGAAGGTGCGAGCATTATTTTTATCACTGACAAAGTCTTTTGTGAATGTTGTGGCATGCAGCTGAGGACTACTCTAATGATAAGTGCCTAAAAGCGAATCCTTAGAGACAGGTTAAGTAATGTGGGCAAGAAGGCCGCAGGAAGAAACAACACACCTGGTAGCGGCAGTTGAATCTAATGCATCCCTGCGGCTTGTGAACCCTTTGCCTTACGGATAACACAGATATTTGATACAAAAGAATTTGAAAACAAGATTCTCTAACTTATCTCTAGCCGCCTTCTTTGCCTCCACATTTATCAGTGGCCAAATCGACAAGCTTAAACGCAGCCAGCACCATATTAAAGAAAGAAATTATCATCACGACTATAAGCAGACAGCTAAGTCTTCACTATTTTTAGCATCATCCACATGTATATGACCATCCACTACAAACAATATTTTGTTCTGTTCTGTTTTCCCTTGTAGGTAATGTGTCTGGTGGCGGTCTAGTGATAGGTACACAAAGACCGCTAGAACTCCGCTCATATCCAACAGGACATTGTGCCACGTCAGGTACACAAATACCAAGTATATTCCGGTGGTATCCAACAGGACAGCCGGATGTCTGTCCCTCAGCACTCTTCAAGCTGAAAGGTGGCGCTGTAGTAAATACCGCCGTCAATATTGTCGCTGCTAATATTGCAACTATTGCAATACTTTTTTGGTTCATTACTCCGTATCTATAATCTGTTTTTATTTCTGGATTAGGAAAGTTAAATAGCTTCTCTTAGAATGAATCAGAGTACAGGTTCTGTGAGACTAGAAAAGGCATAGTAAATAGTCTATATGCAATGTACTTTCGAATACTCCGTTGGTAGTTGGTTCTTCTTCAAAGTTCTTTATTCGTTTGTCTAGCTTTTGTAATGTGTTAAACTGTTCTGACTTTCAACGTACTTCAAAGCATAAGATACATCCCAGCATTAGTGGACATATCTAGTATGAATTTGTATCAGTCATTGGCTATGGCTGCTGCCTGTAGCTTTGTCTTAGGGTCGCTTGCACTATCGCGTATTTCCACGGTTTGTTTAAGGTTTCGCACATTTTTGATATTCTTCTGGGAGTTTTTCTTGGATATGTTTTTGTAGGTTCTGTCTTGCCTGTCCTCTCAGATAACCAATGTCTCTATTAACAGTGGGTTGGCTTATCTGCAATATCCTAGCTATCTCAGGCTGGCTATGTCCTTGACTTGATAACTCTAGTACTTTGCTTCTTCTCCATTCTAAACTATTCACATTTTTCCTCGTGAAAAGTAAGGCCTATTCATATTCACGCTTGGCATATCCTGAAACGGCATTACTTTAGAGAGGATGTTTGCTTTATGTATTTTGAAGTAGCCAACATCCTAATTAGTCTCGTCATGTATGTTACTCACAAATGGAGATATCCGATAAACTCGTGTACGTCATAGGACCTGTTATAGCTGCTATCGCATTCTACATTAGATATCGATGGAGAAAACAGGATCAAAGACGAGCGGAACAAGATAAGATACAAAAGGAAAAAGAGAAAAAGGAAAACGAAAGTCCATTCGGTAGAACTGTGGCTGGTACATTCTGATCAGTACAGCTTTATTTTTTTGTTGAAAG
>JBPCNB010000017.1:0-5953 GCA_051001675.1 Nitrososphaeraceae archaeon
ATATAGATATCTACAATTTCAGGTATTTCTTTTAATTTATTCGTGACCTCATCTGTAAACAAAAATTCACTATTTATGAAGAGAAAAGCAGATGTCATTTGAAT
Organism: Nitrososphaeraceae archaeon; assembly: GCA_051001675.1. Lineage (GTDB taxonomy): Archaea > Thermoproteota > Nitrososphaeria > Nitrososphaerales > Nitrososphaeraceae > TH5893. Next base: position 105 of record JBPCNB010000017.1, read on the forward strand.
AGGACAATTTGAATAGCTGTTTATATATCCATATCTACCAAAAGTTTCTGCAATATGTCCAATCTATTTTTTAGGAATCACATGGTGCCTCTAGACCGTTTGACATTAGCAGGGATTGTCAGTCAACAAGCATAGAATTGGAGTAACTTAAAATCACATGTTAAAGTCCGTTTCACTTTCAATGTTGTGCTTAGGTTATCATGAATCAGTAGAAAAGGACATCGTATGTTCCAAAAAAGTCACAACGATTTCTTATTGGTCTGGTTTATCTCTCTTCTGCTTTTTCATTGGGTAGCAATATGCTAATTGCTACAGCAGCTCAAAGTAGTAATAACGATACCAATCCTATTCTAAGCTTTACCAGCTGACAGTAAATATTTGAAAGCTGGTCTAAAGAAGGTGGTATTGATAATGTCCAATAATATAGAACAAGCAATACATCTCTTCTGGAGCAAGATTAAAAGGACTTATAATATATGATCTCAATTGTATGCTTAACACTTAGCTTCTTCCTTTTAGCGATTCATTTTGATCCAAGAGAAATAATCTCTACAGAACGTAATTTTGGGTTATTCTTCATCGCCGCCATTCTCATCCTCAATGCTGCTTTCATTATCAGATTCATCTCCATCAGATCCTATAGTTTCGTCTCCATTTTCATCAGCTGCTGCTGATGTGTCTTCTGTTGATTCATCAGCTGTTTCTCCTGGAGTAGTGCTAGCTCCAGCTGCAGCACTAGGACTTTGCACTCCTTTGTTTAAGTCAATTGTGTGAAGTTGAGTACTATTATCGCTAGCAATCCAAGTATTTACGTCCAAGGTTGAGTCATGCATCGCAAAAACAGCACCAATGTGAAGACCTAAGGCTGCTGCCATAGATATTATTATGACTATTAGGACTGAGTTTGTCATGCTTAAATCATTAAGCTATACCTTTTCCAACATAAATACTGTCGTCTGATGTACAGAATATCATTTGAATTGGAAAATCTGCAAGCGACAATCCATATTATGATCCATCAAATTATCTTCTTATTTCTTATAACAATAGCAATAATTAATCAAGGATAAAGATTAAACGATAAATTATCCAGACATAGTAGAAGAAAGTGAACTTGGGAAATAGGTTGCTTTATGAACTAAATCATTGAAAGTCGCCAACTGGGGAGACAAATAGAAAGGAAAAAATACTTGATGGCAATATGATGAAACTTGATTGTATCTGACTGACTGACTTACCGGATCTCACCTTTGGCTTCAAGAGTATGTTCACAAATCAGGGCAAAGTAACCTAAGCATTATACATTGCTACGCCAAGAAGGCAATGGACTCCTTCTATCAGTAGCAGGAATTACTCAAAGACATAATGTCAGCGTGGGAACTGATATTGATTTTGAATTTGAATTTGCCATATAATGTTTTCGAATCTGTGTAAAAAAGACGTATCAAATAATCCGAAGAGGAAAATTGGGCGAAATGATTTTATCTTTATTTTCTTCAGTAGAATTATCTTGCTGTATACCACTTGAATTAGATGTAATACTACGGCATGGCTCATCATTTATGCAAATCGTTGTGACACAAGACTTGTCAGCATTGCAAATAGTTGAAGTAAAATTAGATACCACTTCAATAGCATTTGTAGTTTGGTAATTTCTCATTGTAAATACTAGAGCTATTAAGACAGCACAAAGTACTGCGATAATCAAATAGAAATAGTTCATAGTTGTCATATTCTCTTTGGATAAGGATATTTATTTAGATAGTGATTAACTATGTAAATTTATAGTGATTATAGTAATTTGTTGGTAATCTGATGCATAGTCTATAGGTTCTTCATTTGAAGTAATAACTGCTAGTTAATCGATTCCGTCAATTTAGTTTTGACACTCCATTGAGATGACTTTGTCAAATGAGAGGAAATTTTAGGTGCTTATGAAGGCACAATCCTATATATTTTTCCTTCCCCATATGACAATATATACAAGAATCCATCGGGACCAGTTTCAATGTCTGTTATTCGGCCAAAATTGGTTCCAAAAGTTATTGCAGAGGATTCGTTGATATCATCAGCAACAAGATCGGTAAGGTTAGCAGCAGAAGAATATAGTGTTTGATCAAATGTTAGTCCGGATCTATTACCATTAACTTCAAAGTAGTATAAATTCCCATTATTAATGTCTCCAACAAAAATATTATTTCTATACTTGGAACCAAGGTTTGCTGAATTGAGAAATTCGATATCTGTAACTCCAATGGGGAATCTCCAGCTAAATGCAGGATCAGCATAATGTGAACCAGTAAAGTTAACTAGACTGACTTGTACTGTAGCATTAATATTTCTATCGTACGGTCCCATAAGTTGGGCCCAACCACTATTGAAACCAGGCTCTACTAAATTAATTTCATCATAGCTATCTTCACCATTTTCTGTATCCCATAATTGTCCGGTTATGGGATCGAATGCTAGCCCGAAGCTGTTTCTTATGCCATATGCGTAATAGCAGTAATTCCTTTTAGAAGGCTTTTCATCTGCTGTAGTATTGTAAGAAGAAGGACAAAAAGTGACCTCAGTACTATTATTACCAAGTGAGGACAAAGTATTGTTGTTATCCACGTTTATTTTCAAAATAACTGATGTATCATTGACTTCCTTTCCGTCTTCAAAGTTTTGGAGCCTGCTATTTGGAGCATTTAGATCCCCTATTACAGCGTAAAGAAATTTATTATCGGGACTAACTTTGAGTTTTCCTCCTTGATGATATGGTCCCGGTTCTGTAGGCAAATCTAAAATTAGTTGTGGATTGATAAGTGAGTCTCCGTCCCATTGGTATTTGTAAATTCTATTTCTTGGCACTTCAGTATCGCTATAGTAAACAAAGACGTCGGTATCATTGTTAGGAATGGCATCCTTCCTATACATACTAGTATTGCCTTTTGTTATGGCAGCAATGCCTAGTAGTCCTCTTTCACCTTCTGCTTCTACATTTACTTTTACTAATGGCTTTTCCTTTAGTGAGCCATCATCCAAAGAGACAAGACGAATAGTTCCCTTGTCTTTCTCTGAAATTAAAAGCTCTTTATCATTAATAAATGCCATACTGGTTGGAAAAGTCAATCCCTCAGCAACAAGTTGTACATTTAGGGTTTTATTATATGGAGATCGAATCAATGGAATCTGATCTGCAGTGTTGTCACGATACAAAATAATTACTGTGATTATAGCAACAGCGATAATAATGGGAAACAGGATAGCTTTAATGAATAGTTCAGATTTCAACTTTTTTAACAATTTTTTGCTTTCTGTTTAGCTATTAGAATGTTTATTGCTTGAAATCTTTTTTAATACTTTATATTATTTTCTATCATCATCGTTCCTTTATTCGATTATACTCTATAATCGGATCAGCCTACATAAAGTATAGATGTAGTCCATTATTAGGCTGATAACCTCTCTCACTGCATGGTATACGAATCATTTTAAGCAATCTGTCACTTCCTTCCAATGGCTGACCAATACAACTCAGCGACAAGGAATAAGATTGTACTACATTTTAGTATAACCAACTCAGTTAAAAATTGTCTTGAAGGTTGGTATTACGTTACCACAAGCTGGTCAGCAGGCTACAAGAGAAAATATAATCCAAGCAGCAAGCCAAGCCGAAGGAGAGGGTTTTGATTCTGTCTGGGTTTTTGAGAGACTTTTGTGGCCACTAAAACCACAAACGCCTTATCCTGGAACCCCTGATGGGAGCTTACCAATAGAATATCAGAACATACTTGATCCAATTGAGACTCTTAGCTTTGTTGCTGCAAATACAAGCAAAATATCATTAGGAACTTCGGTTATTGATATGCTGTTTCACAATCCTGTAATATTGGCACGAAGGTTTGCAACGCTAGATGTTATGTCCCAGGGAAGAGCTATATGTGGATCAAAATAGCTTTAAAACTATCCTTTTGACTTATCCAAATGTAATAGAATCGCCGTCACAGCCAGACACATCAGCCTCTCCACAGAGCGTCAAAGGTTCCCGTTGACTGGAACTGTAGACGAAATAGCTGGTGATCTAAAGCGAATCAAAGGTATGGGAGTAGAACATATCATATTTGGCTATAACTTTATACCAACTGGAAAACTAGTTGATAAAATGATTGATACGACAAAGCAACTTTCTCAATTTGTTAGATGATTAACAATACCAATGAAAATAAAAATAGGCGCAAATAGTTAATAGTAACAACCGGAAGAAACATATTCTCTTATTTATTCTCCCTGGATAACATACTCCAAAATATCGTCTTTTGAGGATATATCACTATACTTAGTTTTCCAATATCTATATGTTGATACTGAGGGTACTTTGTATATAATAATTTATGAGCTTTTTTCAATAATTTGTCATCGCCATGTTCTCCTTCTCCTCCTCCGTCTTCATCATTTCCTTTTTTCTTGCCTAATATTGCTGCCTTTCCCTGTACCATGATAAAGAGAAGTTTTTTCCAATCTTCATTATATTCGTCTATAAGCAAAGCCACAGCTGGATTAACGTCTATATTTCTTATCCTTCTTAGTTCACCAGGTTTTGTAGTTTTGGTCTTTTCGTCAATCGGTATATAATATTTTTCTCCATCAAATGCAAACACTACTGGGACGATGTGTGGTTTAGCTTTAGAATCCGCTGTAGCTAACCTAGCAACTCTTGCTCTATGTATTATCGGATTGAATTCTTGCATATAAGTTGTCACTAAACTTTGTCATTCCTCAATCGTAATTATGATAGCAATGGAAATAACCTTTCCAAAATATTGTTTAATATGACGGAGAAGGAACCAGAACAGGCACTAGACGAAGCTGCTGCGAAGTCTGCAAAAGTTCTAGGCTGGTAGAAAGAGCACAAGATAATAGAAATATACAGCATTTCAATAATTTTATATGATATTTATTATTTATTAAAATGAAGATATGTATAAAAAAGTTATAATGACACGTACAGAAAACCCCACTAATGGGAGTGATTTCATTTTATTCTTTTGCGAACTCTTATTTCACTCTATCAAGTTCCCCAGTATACTGCTGATGACAATACAGGTTATCTACTCTAGAATTCTATATGCCTCAAGCTTATTGTCTTGCATCAGAGGTATTATGACCATTCTCTCACCTGCGATAAATCCCAAATCTGCAGTTCCTTGCTTTTGTAAATCTATCAGGGTTTTATAGTCAGTTCCATCAGAATTAACAGCATAAACTTTTCCTGCGGCCCAATCAGTAACATAGTAAAGATTTTCGCCAGTATCAGCTTCTATGCCATCAAGACTTCCAATGGGAACTTGTTCTCCTAAATCGCTTATTGTTTTATTCTCCAAATCTACTAAGATTACATCTAATCGTATAAAAAAAATATATGAAAATTGGTTAATAGAAAAAGCTCAGAGTTTATTTGAAGACAAGGTAGAAAAGTATTCAAAAAAGCTTGGAGTAAGAGTAAAGAGAATAGCAGTAAAGAATCTCAGAAATATGTGGGGGGAGTCTTACTAAGAGCGATGTCATTAATCTTAATCTAAATTTGATAAAGGCTCCTGAAGATATTATAGACTATATCATCTTGCACGAATTATGCCATTTGAAAATAAAGGAACATTCGCATCGTTATTGGGATTTAGTCAGAAATTATGTGCCTGATTATCTGGATAAAGAAGATTGGCTAAGAACAAATTCAGGCGTGTTAGTCTAACTGTATTGATTTCCCATGAATTCTTGGTTCTGCTATTACCTTTGGTGCAATGACATCGATATGATAACCATGGAGGTTCGAAAGAGGAATCCTAATCAGTATCTCCCCATTC
>JBPCNB010000018.1:0-19813 GCA_051001675.1 Nitrososphaeraceae archaeon
GATTATACGTGATTTCTCATCATTATCATTTGTTCTTAATATCGGTATCAAATTCCCTTTTTTGAGTTTATAACGTCTTTGTGAAAGTACCGAAGATTCTTACGGTACTAAAACTAGATGTAGGGGCATATTGGTTATTGCAGCATTAAATAAAAGCTCCGCTCTATTGATCTATGTCTTAACGACCTAGTGTCCTAGAATTGTGATAAATGTCAGGTACGGAATATATAGATGGTATATAAAGAGAAGACTCGATAGAATAAAATTTGTTTTTATTTCTATTGCTTCCTTTTGTATTATTCTCTCTAGTTCAGTATTGAAAGTAATGGAATTAGAAGTTCTAAATAGCTAGCAAAGTTTGTCATAAAATTCCTGTTTCATTTTAGTTGTTCTGAAGAACATTACTTTAGCTTTTTACTAGCACCGTCTAAAATTGCCTTTGCTTGTTTATAGTGTACTGCATCAATCATTTTGCCTTCGAGTCTCATCGCGCCCTTCCTTTTTCCATCCTGTATCGCTTCATCGAATAACTTGACTACCTTCATTGCCCATTCAATTTCATATTTGCTTGGTTTAAAGATTGCGTGCACCGGTTCTATTTGATTGGGATGAATCAGGCTCTTTCCTGAATATCCCAATCGCTTAGCAATAGCGGCATCTTTTTTTAATCCTTCATTGTCATCTAATTTTTGCCAAATGCCATCAATAGCATCTATTCCTGCAGCACGAGCATCCACTGGGATCTTTGAACGGGCATACGTGTACTCTAATTCATCGCTTCCCTCGTCATATTCTAAATGCATGTCGTACTGAAAGTCAAAGATTCCAAAAACCAATATATTTACCCTATCGCTTGCTTTTGCTATCGAATAACTATTTACTACGCCTTTAGCTGTTTCAATCGATGCGGCTATCCTTATACTTTTTTCCTGAATCCCTAGTTCCTGTTCGAACGTAAACAGAATACGATCAACCGCAGAAACTTCGTTTTCATTACTTACCTTTGGCAAAACTATACCATCAATTCCTTTCTGAACTATTGCCTTTAGATCATAAAATATCATTCCGGATTCAAATGAATTTGTTCTAGCGTAGATATTTCTTGTTTGATAGTTTGTCCTGTCGATAAGCGCCGATTTAATAAGTTGTCTTGATACATCTTTTTCCTTTATGGGAACAGAATCCTCCAAGTCAAAACATACAATGTCGGCATTCAAGGTCTTGGCCTTATAAATAAATCTCTCGTTATTGCTAGGGACAAATATAAGACTCCTGAACATTTCGTAGTTCAATCGCGTTCTTAAACTCTGTATAGTAAGCTAATTGTAAAAGTATGTAAGTGTAGACTATAGTTTTTGTGGAGTAGTAATAATTTTTCCCATTTGTTCAGCGTTTGCCATCATCGTGTGACCTTTCACCATTTCATTGAATGGAAGAATGGTATGAATTACTGGTTTTATTTTGCCTTTACTGGTCCAGTAAATCACCTCTTCTAGTTCAGCTTTGGTTCCCTGTGTTGATCCTAGTAGGTTTGTCCCTTTAAAGAAAAGGAACCTTAAATCGATAGTTGAATCGTAACCAGTGGTAGCGCCGGTGGCTACGAGGGTTCCACCGTTTTTCAAGAGACCCACTTCCTGAGCAAAAACGGCCTTGCCGATATGCTCAAATACAATATCAACTCCTTGCTTCTTAGTGATTTCTCTTACCTTCTTGTACCAGTCTGCCTCTCTGTGGTTAACCACTTGATCTGCCCCTATTTCCAAACATTTGTCCATTTTGTCTTTATTTCCTGCTGTTGCAATAACATTACAATTGTATAATTTTGCGATCTGTATTCCTACCATTCCTACACCACTTGTCCCGCCCATGATCAGCACCGTTTGGCCTGGTCTTATTTTGGCTCTTCCTACTAACATATGCCATGCAGTCATACCAACCATCGACACTGCTGCAGCATCATTGAATGATACGTTATCAGGTAGCTTGGCAATATTTACTTCTGGTAAATGAGTATACTGACTAAAACCTCCCCAAAGCGGACCAGTTTGAAATCCCCAGATTAGCCGGTTATCGCAATCAAACTCTCTTCCATCAGTACATTTTTCGCATACTCTACAACTCATATTCGAGTGGGAAACAACCCTATCACCTATCTTGAATTTTGTAACGTCTTCTCCAACTTCTACTACGGTCCCCGCCACGTCGCTACCGGAAATATGTGGTAACGGAGTTTTAACTGGGTCCCCCCAAATCGCCCACAGGTCATTATAGTTATATGCCGCTGATTCTACTTTTATCATGAGTTCACTAGGCCTCAATTTTGGCGTATCTACGTCCTCTATTTTTACAACTTGTAGTGGATCTTTATTATATTCTCTGAATACGGCTGCCTTCATGACGAGTGAAGAATATCTAGCCTTAATATAGTTAACTCAGCAAAATAACGGTAGTATTCCCTTCTCATTGTTCTAATACTCCCGACCGGAGTATATCTCATAACAGCTACACAAGCTATTTTAGTTCACTTTGTAAGACGAGCACTCGGAATGTGATGTGGTCGTTGGTAGCTTCAGAGGTAAGCAATATTAGGTTCTAAGAACAATAGTGTCATTTCGCACTAGCATCTTTGGGTACATTTTAGAACTATAGAGGGCAAAACTTACCAGCGGATAGCTAGAAATTTATTTTTGTATCGACATACAGCCATATTTCCTATGCGAATTAAAATATCATGTTTAATGATTAGTGATGTGCGTAGGGCATACCGAATAGCCATACCGAATAGCTTAACGCCTATTTATCTTGAAATCTTTTTTTGGCTGTTGTAAGCTAAGCAATATCTGCTTCAGCTCTTCATCGGTAATGGATCTATTCAACCTACCGGTAGAAGCTGCATTTATCAAATAATTCTCAACAGCCATTGCTAGTTCGGGCTTAACCATCCTAACGTTCATTAATCTCTGCCGAGCATCTGGTTCTAGGAGAACCATTAGTGCACGTTGCCGTACAGCCGCAGCTTCGGCTTCACGTCTTCTAGCTTCTTCATCATTGGGTTGTTGTGGTTGAGAGAATGACATGTTTTTCTCGCCTAAAGTAGTATGCTAAGCATATCTCTGTAGTTCTGGATTGGTTTTGATTATCTCTTTGTAGATCTCGGTTGCTAATTTGTCAATTTTTTTCATCCCTTCGTCAGATACAAGCCTTCCTCTGCCTTTCTTGACTACATATCCTGCTACTTCCAGCTGTTGCAATGCCTTGCGAATAATTGCTCCGCCAGCATCTTTATGATGTGCAAGATTGTAGCCAGCCTGTTTATTCCCCCCGTATTCACTTCTTAAATCTGAAACTCCGATGGGGCCGTGAATGTAAACTTTTCTTAATATCGACGCACATCTAGCGTACCACCAATCCTTATTTTGAGGAATTTTTTCAGTATGCGCGCCAGTTTTGACAAAAGCAGACCAACCTGGAGGTTCGATTTTCTTCTCTTTTTTTAACTGTTCAGACAGTCTATCGATGAGATTATTAGCAGGTATATCATATGCTTTCGCCATGAGTACAGATGAGTCTGTAGTTCCCCTATAAATCTTATTTCAATATCAAGTAAATTATGCGATTAATTTTTTAAAAGACTTTACGGTATATATGACCACACTTTAGACAGGTGATTCTGATAGCTTTCAGCCGCGACCTTCCTGTCCTGATTCTCGAGCTTATTCCGGGCAAGATAAACTGTTTACATCTTTTACAATAAAGTTGACGAATTTCATAAGGGAGTCTTAATCGCATCCGCATTGCAATTTTTTTTGCAAGTCTAGATTGATTGTTCGCAAGAATATCGTCATACAATCCTTCACGCAGCGCATGATCTATCAGCAGACGAATTCTTTCCTTTGCAATTTCTTTTGCCGCTTGTTTCTTCACACAATTTAATAAACATGATTATGATTTATTTTTTTGTTTGTCAATGACACATATAGAATAGACTCAAAAAGTGCAGATAATTTAATTTTTTCATCTAAACGAGTAAAGCATCAAGACCCCAGATGGGTTGATTCATGTAAGTTTGACTCAGAATGTTGTTTTTATCCTATTGTTGAATACTATAACTAGATAATGTTCACAGGTATAATTGAAGGCCTCGCAGAAGTAAAGTTTGTTTCTAAAGCTAAGAATAAAGATACAGGAGCGTCTATAAGGATAAGGATCCATCTTGGCAGACTAAGTAGGGGAATGAAGACTGGAAGCAGCATAAGCATTAATGGAGCTTGTCTAACTATTACAAAATTGCGCAGACACGAAGCTGATTTTGATATTATAGGCGAAACTACCAAACTTACGTGTCTGAATTCTCTGAAAGCAGGTGACAAAGTAAACATCGAGAGAAGTTTACAACTAGGCGATCGATTGGAAGGCCATCTAGTGCTCGGGCATATTGATGGTACAGGGATGATTGAAAAAGTCCTGCGATTTAATACTGAGACAAAGATATGGATAAAGGTCGAGAATATAAAGCTCTTGAATTCAATTGTTTCAAAGGGATCGATAGCGATAGATGGCATAAGCCTAACAGTAGTTGACACAACCCGTGGCAGGATATCCGTTGCCCTAATTCCGCACACCTTAAGTCTTACTACGTTAGGATACAAATCAGAAGGTAACTGTGTCAATATAGAGACTGACATCCTCGGAAAATATATAACAAAGATACTACCAAAAAATTAGTAACAACCTAAAATTTAGTAAACTATATAATTAATTTCCTGTTGAAAATAGTCATTTGCCTTCGATTGAACAAGCAATACATGCATTACAAGAAGGAAGCTTTGTTCTGATTCACGATGACAAAGGACGAGAAGATGAAGTCGATATGGTTATAGCCGCGGAGCATATCAGACCAGGTCATATTGCAGCTATGAGGACCGAAGCAGGGGGCCTAATTTGTCTAGCTATCGCGAATGAAATTACAGAAAAGCTTGGGCTTATATACATGACGGACATACTTCGGTCTCTGACACATTTCAACTCAATATTCTCAAGGATAACCAGTACTAAATCGCCATACGGTGATAGACCCTCTTTTTCAGTATCCATTAACCACCGCGACACCTATACTGGAATCACTGACACCGACAGAGTGCAGACCATTTCGAAAATGGCTGAGGTATGTAGGAAAATTGATTCCGGAGGAGTGGAGCAATTTGCTAATAGTTTTAGGGCCCCCGGTCACGTACCAATTCTGATTGCATCAACCAGACTGCTTGACGAGAGAGCTGGTCACACAGAACTTTCCATATACTTGATGAAACTCGCTAGACTGATCCCTGCAGCAGTGATATGTGAAATGTTGGATTCAACTACCTATAGAGCATTGTCTGTAAGCAAGGCCAAGAAATATGCAAACAAAGCTGGCATTATATTATTGGAATCTGATCAACTACTAGAAGCGTATTCAAAGGTGGCGTAATCTAAGAGCTGGATAGAATTAGGGTTGCAATAGTGGTATCAGAATTTAATAGCGAGATTACATTTCAGATGCTCGAAATGGCGATAAACCATGCCCAAAAACTAAATGTAGAACTTAGATTCGTATGCTATGTACCGGGATCATTTGATATGCCACTTATGATCGAAGAGCTGCTTAAGAGAAAGGATATAGATGCTGCAATTACCATAGGCGCAATAATTAAAGGTGAAACACGACATGACAATATTGTTGCAGAAAATGCAGCAAGGTTAATTGCAGATTTGTCACTTAAGTATACGAAACCTGTATCACTTGGAATTTCTGGTCCGGACATGACGATTGAACAAGCTAAAGATAGAATAGAGATTGTGCCCACACGCGCAGTGAATGCAGCGGTTAGAATGGCCAAGAGAATCAGGAAGTTAAGGAAAGAAAAAATGCCTAATTTCAAGAGGACTGTGACCATAGCAGATTGACAATCCAAATTACAATAATTAGGATTGAAGATTATGGTCCTTGGACGCTTACACTTGGTAGTGATAGAGAGTCAAGACTGCAGATGTTGCAATCAAGAACGTACTATGACGTACAACGGTTATCTTCAGAAAAAGAATGTTTGGCTTAGTCTAATAGATTCGACGAATATTTCGCGATATCCAACGGCCTTTCGGTCTCAGACCACGTTGCCATATACAAACAGCTTGCAAGCCTGTATACAAATCTTAAACTATCAATGACAATCGGAAAAGGCAATACACCATTCGAAGCAAATGTCTATGCCCACAAATCAAGACAGGCAGGAGAATCCCTTACTACAGACGCTAATATTTTCGGTCAGGCTATGTTACATTTTTCTTCTGATTTTGCATTCTCGAAACCCTCACAAACAGCATCAAATTTAGCATCGTTGAACGGAGATTTTGTGCAGATAATGCATGTAGATGTTAACAATTCGAAGAAAATAAGTCTGGACCTATCTCCATATGAGATTACCCGTCTAATGGTCAAAGTATATTCTCTGTTGTCAGACGAATTTCTTAAAAAAGGCTGTCTGACATTCTTTATAGGCGGAGATAATTTTATGGTAATCTCAAATGACACCACGAAAGAAGAAGCAGAGACAATCATTGATAAGGTCGGTAGAGTAGTAGGAATTAAACTAAACTGTGGAATTGGAATTGGAAGGACTGGCAGAAATGCAGCTAGTAATGCAACTAAAGCACTTGACACAATAAGAGATCTGAGGGAAAAAGGAAAGATCCACACTGTGTTGAAATTCAATGAATAGAATAATTAAAAATGCCAGCTTACTACTTGGCAGGGATTTAACATATGTTGAAACTGGGTTTATTGAAATAGGAAAAAATGGAACAATAACCAGAGCCGGTGCTGGAAATTACAACAGTAAGACCCTCAGTAATAAGATTACGTGCACTAGTGATGGTAGCCGTACTATATTGGATTCAGAAGGACTTCTCGTAATGCCCGGTTTCATTAATGCTCATACGCACATAGGTGACTCTATAGGAAAGGATGTATTGGTCGAGTCCGGTGGACTTAACACAAGAATTCATCCGATATATGGTGCTAAGAGAGTTATTCTCCAAAAAAGCAGGCCAGATCACCTAAGGATGCTCATGAGGGCTTCCATAATATCTATGATGAAAAAAGGTATTGTTGCCTTTTCAGACTTTAGGGAAGGTGGCTGTGAGGGAGTGGAATTACTGAAGCAGGCAATATCTGAACTACCAATCAAGTGTATCGTACTTGGTAGGGCTGAATATTACTTTGACCTAACAAAGGATTTGAGAATTGCTAAAAAAGAAGATCTGAGACTGCCACCAAAAGCCTTAGGCCAAGCCTCCGACATTCTAAAAGTGGCAGGTGGACTAGGGATCAGTGGTGCAAACGAAAATACTGACTCCTCACTCCAACAATATAGACAGCTATTAGATGGTGTAAATAAAAAGACAAGAATAAAGACAAGAAATAGAGAATACAGTATAAAAAATAGAAAGTTACTCTTGGCTATTCACGCGGCAGAATCAAAAGAGTCTGTTGAATTTTCAAAATCAATAACGGGTAGGACTGAGATAGCCAGGATAATGCAGTATTTAAAGCCAGATGTCATTGTGCATATGACAAATGCCACAGATGAAGATATCTCTTTGGTTGCAAGGAACAGGACTGGCGTTGTAATATGCCCTAGGGCCAATGGAATCCTTGGAGCAGGAATTCCAAGAGTTGCACATATGTTAGAAAATGGATGTACCATTGCTATAGGAACAGATAACGTAATGTTAAACTCTCCAGATATTTTTAGAGAAATGGACTATATATGGAAAGCATCAAGAGCTATAGAATATAATTTTATTAGTGCTAGAGACATATTGAAAATGTCTACATTAAATGCAGCTCAGATCCTTGGACTGAATTCTGGTTGCATTGAAACAGGGAGATCAGCTGACTTAATATTTATTGATAAAAAACATCTTGACTTGTATCCTATTCATAATCCTTATGCTTCAATCATCCATAGGGCCAGCCCTGATTCTATTAAGGGTATAATGATAAACGGAAAACTGGCAGACGGTGCTGGATTGTGAGAATTGGGAATGCGAATAACATTAAATGCGGCAATGACTGTTGACGGTAAAATTGCAACAACCTCAGGAGATTCGGCGATCTCTTCAACAGATGATCTAATAAGGGTTCACAAACTACGGGCTTCAGCTGATGCGATTATAGTAGGCATATCCACTGTTCTTGCAGATAATCCAAGACTTACCGTTAGGTTGGCTGGAAAGCGGGTTAAGAGGAAAGATCCAGCAAGAATTGTAATAGACAGTACAGGAAAGATACCCCTTGATTCACGTATTCTGCTCACTGCATCTAGAATAAAAACAATAGTTGCAGTTACCAAATTGGCACATATAGATACTCTAAGGAAAATCAAAAAAACAGGCGCAATAGTTATTGTTTCAGGTAGACAAACAGTTAATTTGAAAAAGGTATTTTCTATTATCAATCTAATGGGAATCAGAAAAATTCTTGTCGAGGGAGGGGGTGAAATAAATTGGTCTCTGCTTCGTTTAGGAATTGTGAATGAATTAATCGTAACAATCGCGCCGAAGATAGTCGGTGGCAGACAAGCGACCACATTAGTAGAAGGAGAGGGATATGGAAGGATTTCGCGAGGTATAAAACTGCACTTAAAACAAGCCCAAATACAAAATAATGGAGAGCTAGTCTTACATTATAAACTATAAATCATGTAAATATAGGTATAGCAAACTTGGTTGACTTCTTACTGTCTGCTTGACGATATATCTTCAGTTATTTGATTAATCTTATAGCGTAAGGCTTCCTTGACCCTGGCATTATCTACCATATTGAGTGGTCCTTTACAACTGTTACACTTGAAGAAGGATTCAACGGCGGAATCAAATTTGACACGAGGGCAGTCTTTATTTCCGCAGTGATAGAATTCTGAAGATTCTTCATATTCCAAGCGTTTTTGCAATCTGTCAAGGATTTTTTTCTTTTGATTGTCAATAAAATTGTCAACTTGATCTTGTTTTGCACGCCACCTGTATACGAACCAGCCCTTCTTTTCGTCTTTTACTCTTATACCGGTTATAAGTGCCTTACCAAACATATCGTAAAGGACTTTTCTTATGATATTGATTCTTAAGCCAGTAGCACTAGCAATCTCTTCATCCGTGGCGTCTTCAGTATTTAAAAGAGCACGGGCAACCTTGAGGTATTCTTCTCCTCCAATCAAGTTTGCAATTTTAACAAAAGAATCCTCATACTTCACTGAGTGCATATAATTATATCGTCTATTTTTGGATATATAGTTACCTGATCCCATTTCTATAATGGCACCATCGACGTCTTAGCCATGTTTTCCCACTTCCATATTGAATTAGCCCCTTTTATCTTCTCTCCATAACTGCAGTACTGTTAGTTGAGAATATTTTCTTTTTATTTGACTACTTACGATGTAATTATTATTTTACTATCAGAACCTTAGGCTGTAGTTAAACGAAGATAGGATTATTTATTGCTAAAATGTTCGGTAATCAATGGAGACCTAATTTCAGGATATAATCCTTGTAGACAAAATATGGCCATGCTAAGTTTAAATAGAATTCGGATGGCCACATTTAATAAAGTTAACTTGTGGGCCCCTATAGTTTTCCCTGAAACTATATCTGCAGGCATACTATACAAGCCACAGACGATTATGGTTCGTCTGCTTTCAATGATCATCACCAATTTAAGGGCAATTATGTTGAAGAATAATCCAACTAAAACTGTAATGGACATAGAATAATACCTCACTATACTCCTGCTTAATAGTTGCAGGTTCATTCTAGAAATTTAACTCCATAAGCTAAAAAAATTAGATTCTGTTCTATTCAATGATTAGCTGAGTTCATATTAAAAAACCAGATATGATTAGCATCCCTTGAATAATGAATATGGCGATGAAGGTATTAACGTATGTCAATACGATTTAGAATATGTTTGGAATATATGCTGTGAGTTATTGTTTCTGCTGTAATCTATTATTGCGATAACTACTATAGCCAGAATGCTGTTTGTAAGAGTAGCCACCATTACGTTTGGTTTGTCTATAATTATTACCTTCATACCTTCGATATCTTTCGCTGCCACCTCTACGATCTCTATTTTGATATTCATAGTCGCGCCTTTGATATCTGCCACCGAAAGAGCGGGGGTATTGTTGCCGCCGTTGAGTTACAGGAATCTCAATTCCCATTTCATCGTTGAGCTTACGAATGGGTTGTTTTGTCTGCCTCAGGATCCTTCCAAAGTCATCAATTCTGTCCTGAGAGACTAGAGATATGGCCTTACCCGTTCCGCCAGCTCTTGCAGTTCTTCCAATTCTATGAAAGTATATTAACGGATCTTCGGGGATGTCATAGTTTATTACGTGACCTACCGCTGGAACATCTATTCCTCGTGCAGCAATATCTGTGGCTACAAGAATGTCCTCATCTCCCCTCTTGAACCTATACATCGCATTGTCTCGTTGTCTCTGAGAGAGATCCCCGTGTATTGTTATCACTCTGAATCCCTCTTGCTTCAATTCGGAAGCGAGTCTATGTGTTCGTTGCTTTGTTGCAGCAAAGACTATTGTCTGTTTCTTATCTCTCATTCTAATAAGTTCACATAAATGCTTGAATTTTTCTTTTTCATATACTACCAGATAAGACTGGTCGATGGTATCAAGGCTTATTTCCTCTTCATTTAATCTTACTTCTTCAAATTCCTTCATATATTCCTGTGCAAGTCTTAAAATCTCGGGTGGCATTGTCGCAGAGAATAGGCACGTCTGTCTCTCTTCATTTACATAAAACAGAATAAATTTGATATCATCAATAAACCCCATATCAAGCATCCTGTCTGCTTCATCCAATACAACATACTTTACATTCTCTAAATCAATAGAGCCCTGCTTGATATGGTCTATCAGTCTGCCAGGTGTTGCAACGAGTATCTGAACGCCTCTCCTTAATTGATCATATTGTATACCAATGCTTTGTCCACCATAAATAGATACAGTTCTAGTGCCAGTATATTTTGCAAACTTGTTAATTTCAGCAGTAACTTGTACTGCTAGCTCTCTTGTAGGAACAAGTATTAGCGCCTGTATTGGACCCCTGCGCTTTATCTTGGTCAATATTGGCAGAGCAAAAGCTGCGGTCTTGCCAGTGCCAGTGTGTGCCTGCCCTATAACATCCACTCCTTTTAACATCAGCGGTATAGCTTCCTGTTGGATAGGGAAAGGATCGACGTATCCATTTTCCTTTAGCGCTTTAGTAGTGTCAACATCTATTCCTAATTCTTGAAACGTCTTTGTCAATTTTTCTCACTTTAAATATTATTAGCTACAAAAGCCACGGAAGATATGAAAGTAATGGTTTTCATTCATTTACTTGACTAATCCGCCGCAATCTTTTGAATGATCCACTTTATGAATTACTCGAATATAATTATATCGACGTATAATTAGCATATGATTACGGAGTCATTGGGGAAATTCAGCTGATGAAGGCTGTTTTGGGCCTTTGTTGCATTTTGAAGACTATTCCTACCGGCTATCTCAATTGCTTCTGTACTATCGTACGATATCTGAATTATGATGGTAAGGTTAGGCATTATTTGTAGTAAAATTGATATCGCCTTTAATGCATAATAAGTTATAGAGGCATAGACGTAGACCATTAGAGTGGTAAATTTGAACTGTAAGCAAGCTATTTCAGCAGAATATTTTAAATAACTTCTATTGAAAATCTGTATTGTACATAATCATGATAAGCGAGGAACACGGCCTACGTGAGAAGAAATTACGTGGTTCTGGTGGATATGTTTTTGCAAAGGTAACAGATGAGGAACAAAAAAGAGGGAACCTTGGTGGTCCTGAGCTATTTTTAGCAGGAATAGGCAGATTACCAGATGAAAGATTTTCAAAGTATTTCTGTAATAAATGCGAAAAAGAGTACAAAGGATCGCCGTCAATTAATTACGAAAATCCTAATGAAGATTTGGGGGAAGGAGTCACTCTGGCAGAAAAGGGTGAATACAGATGTGCGACATGCGATAATACTCTCGCTCAATATAGAAAATTTGATACAACGTCGGTTCCGTCACACGAGGCAGCGGATCAGCAGCCTACTGCAACTTCTAACGGCAATGCTGCAAATATTGCTGCTGGACGTGACGAGGATCAAATAAGACATCAATCCTCTGAAAATGCTGATGCCCAATCCTCATCGAAACAGGTTACTTCCCGAGAATCTGGCGATACCAATACTGCATCTACTAGCCCATCGGAAAAAGCCGTTTCACCTAAATCGAAGGGGGATGCGATGTTCCATCCAATTCATTCACTTATTGGCATGCCTGCTTACGACAGTGAAGCAATATTGATTGGAAAAGTTCAGGAGATTGGGTTACGGAGACCAACAACGAGCAGTGGGAATACACAGATTAGTATCAAAATTATTCGAGATGCTAGCAATAAAAATGATAACAGCGATAACCTTGACAGTAATAACGAAACTAATGCGAGTACAATTGAGATATTATGGAATGAGATATCAAAGATTGGAGACATTGTCCTTCTAAGCAGAGGACCCGCGAATTCTCGAACAGAAAATGCTGCCGAATTTACTTCAACAAGGATCCACGGATCAGAGAAATGTTCTTCATGTGGTTATCAAAATGAGAAAGACGCTATTTTTTGCGAAGAGTGCGGGAAAAAGTTGGAAAACAAGTAAGTAACGAGATTGGTGTTCTCTTTCATACACCTTAAAAATATAGTTCCATTATCTTTGCTTTCTTAGCCCTATTCTAACATCTACTACTCGTACGCCTTTTCCCTTTTCTAATACCAGGAGTGGGTTTATGTCAAATTCTTCAATTTCAGGAAAGTCAACTATCAACTGTGACAGTCGCTGTAAGCTATCCACCACGGCGTCTAGATCTGATGGAGTTTCTCCTCTAATACCTTTGAGTAATTTGATTGCCTTTATCGATTCGACCATTTTTTCAGCTTCCTGCTCGTCAATAGGTGCCAATCTAAAGACCACGTCCTTAAGAACTTCGACATAAATGCCACCGAGACCCACCATAACTAGTGGACCAAATAACGGATCCTGTTTTGCTCCAAGAATTACTTCTTTTGCTGATGTTATCAACTCCTGTACAAGGATCCCTTTAATCTGTGCATCTGGCTTGTAGTTTTTTGCATTATTCATTATCTCTTTAAAAGCTGCTCTGATCTCATTGTCGTTTTTTAGTCCAACTTTGACTCCGCCTGCATCAGATTTATGGATGATGTCAGGGGAAACAATTTTCATCACAACTGGGTATCCAATTTCATCTTTAGCAGACATTACACACTCTTCCTCGGTAGTTCCAAGAAAGCTTTTTGGAGTAGAGAATCCATATGAACTAAGTACTTCGTAACCTTCTTCCTCCAATACATTTCTTCGACCCTGTTGTATGATATTATTAAAAACAGCTTTAACTCTTTCCTTGTCTACATTGAACTGGCGGAATTTGCCTCTTGGGGATGCTAACCAATCTCTATACCGATACATCGCATTGAGCGTCTTAATCGCGGGCTCTGCGTACATAAAGTGCGGTATATCGCCATCGGACAGAATTCGCTTATTCTCGGTTCCTTCAGCGAGCCCCATTAGAGCAGCGAGCATAGTCTTTCCCGTTCCCTTTGACACTTTAACAACGGTTCTTGCTAATTCATTATAATCTAAAGTAGCAGACGGAGTACACATTGTAACCATAGAGCCAACATTCTGATTTGCTAGAACTTCAACTAGCACCTTTTCAAAACGGTTATAATCTGCGTCTCCTACTATGTCTACAGGGTTTCTTGCTGATCCATGCGGTGGTATGACTTTGGTAATTGCCTCTATAGACGAGGATATGTCAGCCATTTTCAATCCGTATTTTATACAAGCATCAGTTGAAATAATTGCTGGGCCTCCTGCATTTGACACTATTACTACTCCACCTTGATTTGGAGGTACAGGTTGCTTTGAAAAAGCAGTAGAAAGATCAAACAGATCCTGCATTGTATCTACTCTTATTACTCCAGATTGGATAAACAACGAATCATAAATTTCATCGGATCCCATTAAAGCCCCAGTATGTGACATCGCCGCCTTGGCTCCTTCTGGAGTTCTACCTGCCTTTAACACAATAATCGGTTTTTGGATATTTACTGTTATCTTTTTAGCAATTTCCATGAATCGTCTTCCGTCGTGTATGTCTTCAAGATACATAACAATAACCTTAGTTTCTGTATCTTCAGATAGTAATTCAAGGATATCGTTTTCATCCATGTCAACTTTGTTGCCCATACTAATTACTTTTGAAAAACCGATGCCCTGGGCGATTGCATCTTCTACTGTGGCTGCGCATATTGCTCCACTTTGAGAAACTAATGCAATACCACCAAATTTAGGCGTGATTTTCAGGAAGGTTGCGTTCATCATACTACGTTGTGATAAACTCATGATGCCAAGACAGTTGGGACCTATTATCCTAATGCCATATTTTTTACCAATAGAAGCAATTTCTTGTTCTAGTCTTGCTCCGTGCTCATCGGCTTCCTTAAACCCTGCTGAAACAATAATCACACCTTTAATTTTTTTTTTACCTACCTCTTCCATTACTGCTGGCACGATTTTATTCGGTGTCGCGACGACTGCAAGATCAATATCTTCAGGTATATCAAGAACACTTTTGTAAGCCTCTAGCCCAAGCACAGTTGGGTTTGATGGTGTGATTGGATAAATCTTTCCCCTATAGCCATTCACGATGTTAGAAAAGATTGCCCTTCCAACGCCTGGCTTTTCAGATGCACCTATAACTGCAATGGATCGTGGTGCCAGAAAGTTGTTCTTTGACTGGTTAGCACTAAACGGCGTAGATGAGGAGGATGGCGACGATGCAGATAATGAAGAAGGAGAGGAGGAACCAGTATTGGATGAAGTTGATAAAGGCATAGAAAAAAGTAATTACTCGTACTTATAAATGCGTTTATCCTCCTTCCGCTTACGGAAACTTTACTAAACTCTAGCGTACAAGGAAAGGTTTTAATCTAAAATATATCGGATGCGAAATTATTGAATGAGATTATAAGCTCTACCATAGATTCAGAAATGAATGGTCTTATATTAGACCTGCAGAGGCTAATTAGACAGCCAAGTGTTTCTGCAAGAAATCAAGGAATTATAGAGTGTGCCTCACTAGTTGCAAGTATTATGAGTAGAGCAGGCATCAGTACTGAAATATTGTATCTTGATCCTAATGTCGGCGGGAATGGCCATATGGATAAAGATGCCTTTGACAATGGTCATCCCATAGTATATGGAGAAGTTAAATCAAAAGCAAATCCAGATGGAAAAACAATTCTATTCTATAACCATTACGACGTACAACCTGAGGATCCGATTGAGTTGTGGAAGGAGAATCCGTTTAGTGGAAAAATTGAAGGAAATTATATCTTTGGGCGTGGCTCTGCAGATGACAAAGGTGAGTTGATTACACGTATAAAGGCAGTAGAATATTTTCTAAAAAAAACTGATGATACACCATGTAATGTAAAGTTCATAGTGGAAGGAGAGGAGGAGATAGGAAGTAGGCACATCTCACAATACCTTATGAAGTATAAGGACAAATTTGATTGTGATGGTATAGTTTGGGAATTTGGATATGTGGACGAACAAGATAGACCAATCATTAGTCTCGGTATGAAAGGTCTTCTTTTTATTGAGCTACTAGCAAAGGGTCCTTCTAGAGATGCTCACTCAAGCTTAGCAGTACTGATTGAAAACCCTGCTTGGCGTCTCATAAGGGCATTAAATAGTTTGCAGGATAATAAAGGAAAAATTTTGGTCAAGAACTGGTATAAGGAAGTAAGAGAGTTTAGCGCTGAAGAAATTTCGCTTATTCAGGAAGAGCCCTTTAACGAAGAATCTTTCAAAAATGAGTACGGTATTGAAAAATTTGTAAATAATATTGCGGGTGAGGAAACTCGTAAAGCTTTGGTTGGCAAGCCCACATGCAATATAGCAGGCATTTTGTCAGGTTATACTGGCAAAGGAGCTAAAACAGTGCTTCCATCTGAAGCTATGGCCAAACTTGATTTCAGGCTTGTTCCCGATATGATCCCTGAAAAACAATTTGAACGTATCCAAAAACATCTAACGGATAATGGATTTAGCAAGAAAGACATCAGCGTTAAATTTATTCATGGAGAGGCAGCCGCAAGGATATCACCCAATGATCCATTCGTAAGTATAGTTCAAGAAGCCACCGAGGAAATATTTGGTTCGAAAATTACTAGCGTGTCATCAGCTGGAACAGGGCCTATGCATTCATTTATTGATATCCTCAAAAGCCCGTGTGTTTCTGTGGGCAGCACTCATGTCTATGCAAAAATTCATTCACCCAATGAGTTTGCAAGAATAGATCTCCTGAATAAGGCTACTAAGTGTATGTGTAATATTATGGAAAAGTTTGCCAGCTCAGGATAAATTTGGTGAGATAAACCATAGGCAGATAGCGCCATGATAAATAGCATATCATTATCTATTGTCAATAACTTGAGTCTTTTCTTCAGGTATGTTATGAGATTCAGATAATTTTACAACCCTTTCTAGCTTGTATATCTCCTGCTAGGTTTAGACATGATGTAAAATCCATGTGCCGCAATAAGGAATGCCGCTAGTGACATCTTGGTTGCAAATACAAGGTTCCATGGTGTCTTTGGATTAGGATATGGCAAATTTATATCGTCAAGTCTTATTATTCCTTTCATAGCATCAGCTGTAATAAGCGAACTCCAAATTATGAAATTGTAAATAAACTCATAGAGCGCGATTACTGCTATAGCCAGGACAATTAATTGAAAAATGGACTTAATCGATTTTGGAATGTCTTTCACCTTATCTCCTCCGAGCCTAGTAACACAATACCACCCTACTACTGACACAATCATAAGATACGTGACGAGCTTTGCGAGTCCTTGAGCGGGAAATTCAGTATTCACAAGGACCTCGCCGATAACTACTCTTCCCGTCTTAATATATTCTCCAATGCTTACATACAATGCATAGAAGGTAATAGCTGCCATGATAATTGCACAACAATAGAATATTACGAGAAAAATTTTCCTTGTTCTGACCTCCTCTTTTCCCTCAAGTGTGGGTGAATGCATATTCTTCAGAAGGGATAATGATTGTTACGGATATAAAAAAATTTCATATGTATGTAGCCGATCCCTCGCCTTCTGTTCAAAATATTTTGTAGACGAGAGTGGCTAGATGTATGCTTAATATTCTGAGGACATAAAAATTACGCGTATCCTAGAGGCTAGTACAAACAATAGTACAACCATACTGTGCTTACATAGATATAAGAACATGTAATGCGATGACAAACATTACTATAACACGAGCTGTATCTCGAAATAGGCAAACCTAACAGGCGATGCCTAACCTATTATGATAAGAATCTAACCTGTGCATATATGATATCTAATGCGCTCATCTTCGACTAAGGGACTATCCTCTTCCAGTCATTAAGAGAGTAAAAAATTATAACATAATTTCCAAGATAAATTACATCCTTTGTACAGTTGTCACCCCATCCTATCTCTATCATTGGAGTGTTATAATTAAGATGACTTATCTTCGACGATGATAGTACGGTTTCCGTAGGTTGCAGAGTAGCAATAACAGATAACCCGCCCTTAACCTTGGATGCTTCTTTGAGACGCTTAACTTCATATCCTTTCAAGTTTGCCATACCTGTACTTGATTTTACTTGAATTAGCCATTTAGTATAGTCTCTATTGGTGGCAATAATGTCTGCAGGCCCACGGCTTCCCTTAGACAATTCTATATTCCAGCCCCTAGATCTCAGACAAAGAGCAACAACAAATTCAGCCTCTCTGCCAAATTTGCTCCACGAGTTTGTAAGTTGTTTAGACAGCAGGTAATTTTTTAAACAACAAAGCTTTATTGATTCTCCTCAAAAGAGGTTAACTTGTTAGTCAAATTCCCATTCATATACTTAGAGATTTACTGAACATATATGAAGATCGAGCCTAACACAAAATAGGAATAATTGCTGTCTAAAACTATTTGATGGAATTTGAAATGAATGTAATATTCTTGTCATCACATCATAAAAGGTTATTTCCAGAGGATAGTAGAATAATCACAAAACCTTCTATGGTCCGATCCGATTCATGACTAATATGTGAGAAGTCGGTAACCTATGCAGAAACCCATACGGTGTTGTTTCAAAGTGTATGAGACATCGCAAATTAGATATCTATTATACCAGATAAGTGTACTTGTTAAACCGAAGAACAAGTTGCATTGTATGTCCTGTATTATAAAGTCACTAATATTGACAGACAGAGGTACCATAATAATTAATTATTACTACCCTCAATATTATCAAGAGTAATGTCAGAAGAAGATAATACACAAGGGGATATGGAGACCTCTATTGAAGGAGATCAAGTAGAAAACCTCAGTCAACCCGAACTTGAGTCTGCACCAGAAAACAAGGGTGTTAGCGAGGGATTAGGAGAGGATGAAGTATCCGAACAAATGATACCATCGGATATTCCAAAAAAACAAGAACAGGAGTCAGAATCAGTTGAACAATTAGGAAAAGTCAGAGGAAGACGAGCCGGAGCATCATATGACCAAAAAGGTAGAGGCAAGTCTTCTGTAAAAAGGGGGAAAAGAGAATCTACATTAACTGATATCGCAAAGCAATTACAACGACAGACAAGTCAAATCGATAAAATGAACCGAAATCTTGAACCTTTGCAAAGGCAAGCAAAAACTGCTCAAAAGCAGGCGGTATCATTCAGTCAAATTCGTTCTGAGCTAAACCTGATACGAAAACAGATATACCAAGTTCAGAACTCCCTCCAAAAAGTAACAAAATCAAAAACAGTAACAAAAGCAAAAACAACAAGAACAAACTCCAAAGCGAAAAGAAAAACACCATCAATAGCTAGAAAAAAGACAAAGAAGCAGAAATAATGATGAGTGAGTTGGATTTTTTATTAAAAAGCTACATTTGTAGTTACAAAAAATGAATTTTGTGATCTATTAAGCGAAACAATACCGATGAGCAAATACCAATTCACTTCATAATGTTATCATCTCCGGATGAGTCTTGAAGCGGACGATGCAACTTCCAAACAACAGTGGGTATGTGTTACGTCGTCCATCGTTTCACATCGCATGCAAATCCATAAAATATGTTCTTTGCAAATTGGACACTCTGATAATGGTGATAACTGCGCACCACAATTTCGACAGGATTGTTTATTTGGCATAATTTTCAATTCCTAACAGCAATCATTGTAAATTCTATATTTCACAATATAAATATTGCGTCCTATCTGGAACATTTTGCAATAATATATATTCTATTAAAATCTATACAATAGTATTTTTCTAGTATCTTTAAAAATTACGCTTAACAGACGGACCCGTTTTGTATTGGAGCCATGGAAGGTGCTATCTCACTACACCGTAATTTTATAGACCCTTCCGCTATCATAAGAGAGAACATAAAAATGGCCATCAGGACCTGTTTCAATATCAGTTATTCTGCCAAAACCATTACCAAAAGTCACTTTTGAGGCTTCGTCAGCATTGTCTGCCACAAGATCTCTCAAGGCTTCATTATAACTGTGTCCATTGCTAATGTCTAATCCAGTTCTATTTTTGTTAAGTTCAAAAAAGT
>JBPCNB010000019.1:0-2368 GCA_051001675.1 Nitrososphaeraceae archaeon
AAATAGCGTAGTTACTTCTTAGGCACATCGATAACATGACGTTACTCCCCCTAGTAACTCACATAGCGTCTGATTGCTTCAATAAATGTCACACAAATGTCATGTTTTTGGCACATTTAAACCAAATAGCTGTTCTGCTACTATTTCAATGTCATTATAGCAGTCCGTCCAATAACAACACTGCATTTCTCTCTCTAACTTGGCCTGGATTCTAATTTTGTGTTAACTGTTCGAATATCATCACTGGCACTGGCCAAAGTGAATTCTACATTGTCCCCCACTTGCTTATTCTTTAAATAATTTCGAAAATCATCAAGGTTTTGAATAGTATTGCCGTCTATCCGCGTGATTACATCTCCATCAACAGGAATTTCTGCACCGTCTATAACTTTCATACTATTCCCACCTTTTATTCCGGCCTTATCTGCTGGACCGGCCGGCGCAACTTGAAGCACGAGTAAACCAGAGCCTTCTTCTAGACCTGTCTCCTCTGAAATTTTGGGAGTCACTTCAACAGCGGATATACCAAGCCAAGGCTGACTTGGGGTCGGCGGCGATGGAGGCGATGAAGGTAAAGCCGTAGATGAGGATCCTACGTAGGCAAATGATAGACCAACTATTGAAACTAAAATCAAAATTGGAATTATGACTTGACCGCTTAATATAGTAACCACATATCTTATCTTGTAATAAAAGAATAACAACATTTCGGATCTGTATATTTGGCCAAATTATGGAAAATAAATATTTGGAAATGAAGCAATACTAAAAAAAGTCGGATCCTTCCTTCTTCAAAAGATGTCCGCATTTTTGCCCTCCGGTTTTATTTTAATTTGAACGCCGGCAGAACTAATACGAGCACTATGAAGCCACCCAATAGCCATGCAAGCGAAAATCCAAACCAGTCGACAGCAAAAGAGAAAAGTATGGGAATCCAAGAAGCACCGAAAAGTGAAATACCGTTAACATAACTTACTGCTAATGTTTGATACTGCGGGTCAAGGTTCTGAACACTATTAGTTCGTTTTGCTTCCGCATATACTAGTACAAACCCCGCTGATAGAAATATGGCAGAGATAGTCATTGAAGGAATAATGATGTATATTGACGGAACGGCCATTCCCAATACGCCAGCAGCAGCAGCTAGACCTGAAATTAGCAAAATCTTCTTGGTTTTTCTTGTTCTATCGTATAATCGACCAAATATTGGCGAAAAAAGAAGAGCTATTACTAGATTCAAGCTTCCTATAAGACCCGCAATGGTAAGGTCTACTTTCAAATAACCACCAAGATAAAATACAATGAATGTCAAAACGATACTCGATCCTGCCTGAAAGGAAAGTAAGGTTAGGCCTAGAATGATTAAAGATCTGTTAAATATCGTGTGACTCAAACCCGATAAACTTATCCCGAACCCCGCCCTTGTTGATTTAGATACTCTAGCTGGAGCAAATGCGTGTCGTCCGACTTCACCTTCACCTTGTAATTTCAACTTGGATTTTCTTTGTGAT
Source organism: Nitrososphaeraceae archaeon (assembly GCA_051001675.1). Classification (GTDB taxonomy): domain Archaea; phylum Thermoproteota; class Nitrososphaeria; order Nitrososphaerales; family Nitrososphaeraceae; genus TH5893. Next base: position 1,512 of record JBPCNB010000019.1, read on the forward strand.
AGTGACATAATCAGTATTAGCCCGGTGACCAAACCCAGTGCTCCTGCACTGACAAGGCTTATCCTCCAGCCGGTAAGCTGTGCTAGTACTACCCAGGCAAAAATACCTAAAATTCCACCTACTGCATGTGCCGAATTAATCAAGCCTATCCCTAACCCTTCCGAACGTTTGCCCAAGTATTCTGAGATTAGTACAACACTTGGTCCAAAAAAACACGCCATTCCAACCCCTACAATAAATCTTAGGACGGCTATGTGTACGATACTATCTGAAAGACCAGTGAGAAGAACACATGATGACGCAAGCAAAATTCCAAAGACAGCTACTCTATTTGCACTGTATTTTGCAGCCAGAATTCCTGCAGGCACCTGGAAAAGCCCTACGCCAAGAATAAAGCTTGATGTAACCAACCCAAGCGTCGATATATCTTGTTTGAAATCCGTCGCTATAAGGTAAAAAATGGATGCTACATTGAACCAATTAGCAGAATAAAATATTCTAGCTAGTAGCAACGAGAGTACAGGAGTACTATTATAGAACTTTGTTGACGAGTTCATTTACTATTCTCAGATATTGTGTCTCAGGAGCAACGGAAATATTGTCAGTATGAGACCTATTGCTAGGCAATAATATAATATAATATATAATATGTGCCAACTTGAGTAGAATAGAAGAATGCTATCAGGCAAGCAGAGAATCTGATGCTAGGAAAAAGCCCGACCTCGTATAGAGTATACATAAGACAATGTATTGAGAGATGGGAACGCGTTTGGTTAACAAGAACTTGACAACTATTATTTGCAGGTTTTGAGGACATTGCGCTCGCAAAAACCTTAAAGAATGCAAACCGTCTATGA
>JBPCNB010000020.1:0-1137 GCA_051001675.1 Nitrososphaeraceae archaeon
GCAAGTGTAACCCATGTAGGTAATCAAAAATGTAACCGATCTGTGTAAGTACAACAGTTACACATACCCGCTCCCTTTTAATCGTATTGCGAGACGTGCATAAGCTTGCATATCAAAAAATAAAATAATGATTTTTTAGATCCTTGTTTTGCCTCTTCTCTAGGTATTATGATGATATTATTTTAGACTATCCTGGGCAACCTGTGCGTGCATCTTTGCGCCTGCAGTGTCACCAGCTTGTAAGGCTTTCATTGCTAGGCACTGTTAACATTGATAACAATAATTTGTAGTTGCTAGTCAAAAATTAAAAGCTTAATTTACCTCGTAAGCCCTCATAAAGACTGAGTATAGAGGCAACGGCTAGTGTTTACAGTTAAGAATTCGATCCCATTTTCTTCGATTAGTATCGCATTCTGTATACTAGTCCTTGTTTTTTCATTCTATTTTTATACTTATTCTTACTCCCAGCCAATTGATCAATCACTTACTGAAGACATGATAACTTATAACAAACAAAGCAATTTCATAAAAGAATTCAAAATTCCCAATAACCTACAAGGCCTTGGGTTAAAGGGTATTACTACCGACTCGGAAGGAAAAGCTTGGTTTTATCACGCAACAAACAAAACAACTACTATAATAAAATTTGACCCTGAAATCGATAACTTTACTCAATATGATGTGAGGGGAGATACCGTCGTTGATAATGCTATTGTGAACTTAGCAGGCGGTCAACTGATTTTCGATAATAAGAGAAGTATTGTATGGTTTACCGATGCAAGGACAAATTCAATCGGAAAATTAGATACAAGAGACGGCAGAATTGAGCTCGTCGATATTCCAACCCCAAGCTCAGGTCCTATGGGAATTACCTTATCACCAGATGGTAAAAATGTATGGTTCACTGAAATTACTGGAAACAAAATATCAAGTCTTGATATAGAATCAAATAGAATTTTAGAACATCCGACTGGAGAGGAAAGTGGTCCTACTCTTCTGACCTTTGATAGTACAGGCATGTTATGGGTAACACAATCATATTCAAACAATATTTTACAGCTGCAACCGTGGATGCTTGTTCCTAACAGCAATACCTCTATGCATATGTTAAGCATTACCTTACTACAGCCAGATAGG
>JBPCNB010000021.1:0-7930 GCA_051001675.1 Nitrososphaeraceae archaeon
CACAAAGTAGATAACAATTTGGAATATAAGTCTGATTTGATATGATCCTGGGTAGGCTAAGGAAGATACAATCTGAAAACAGTTGGTTATGTTGAATTGTGCTTGTTATATGCAGATGGGGCTTTGCTTATTTGTATCTCCTATTTCTCATCTTCTTCAAGAAGTTGTCTCAACTTCTGTAATCCAATTACATTTCAGATTAACCTTTTCGTGATGTTTTTCAACTGATTCTCTATTAGGAGCTTCCAGATAACAAAAACACAAATCGTTTGCTTTGTTATAGAGTATGTTTAGGTGTTTTACACCAAATTCATCTGGTGGGGAAAGTTGGAGTTTCTTTACTGCCGACTCACCAAGACTATGGAATGAATGGACATCCAGAAACTTTGCCATTTCAGTATAAATGGAGTCCAGTTTACTATTTAAGGTAGCCGACAGAACTTTTCTTGTAAGTATCTAAAGTGAGCAAAAATCAAAGGAATAACGTATTCTGAGCTATGAAGGAAGATTGACATTTCAGAATATTGCAAATGCAAATGCGCCAACAATCAATATTTAGGAATATCAAATATCATGACCTTTACCTTAACTGGACTGAACCGACTGACTTACATTAGTGTCAGGTTCATTTGAACGGGCAAAGATTAGGTTACAAGAATTATCCAACAACCTTTAAAGACTGCCTCCCTATCTAAAGTATACTCCTATTAATGACTTATCAAGACTTTATCACTTAGTAAACCTGTGTCAGATAGCACTGCAGAGTCAAAAAGCTTGGTAAGAGAGAATCTAAATGGACGGTTCTTTGTCCCTCATATAATAGTGATAAGTCATCTGTATCACTTTCTTAACGCCTCCTTTGTGAGTCATATCAGTTATGAAACTTCTACACCTTGTTGTATATAGAATGCACTGATCTCGTCTGTTTGTTGTGTCTCTATAACTAGCTTGTTAAATGTATTTGAACCTGTCACACCGTCGGGAATTCTGAATTGAAATGAGCCTGGGTCTGTTTGTTCAAATATTGCCTTTAGGCCGTCATTAATATTGCCGCCGATAATCATGTTGTCGTCAATATCACCATCAACTAGGTATACAGACCGTATAGCGTCGGGTTGATCACATTCTGTATGGCAATCAGCAAAGCTAAATGATATTGTTCCTCCTTTGTGGAGATCCAATGTTCCGCCGTTATAATACCTCATAGGGTTTTCAACCACCCGGAGGTCATCAGATACAATATAGTCAACAAATACGCCCATTCCTATATTCCCTGTTTCGACTTCTACTGCTTCCGGTGTACCATTGAGTTCCTGCTCAAACTTCTCATGTTCTGTGTCACCTACCTGTTCCTCAGTTTCTCCATTAGCCTCTTCTTGACCACGCTCATCCTCATCAGGGCTATTCAAAGTATCTTCTTCTGATGCAGGATTCAGATAGCCTTGACTGTCGTCTACACTGAAGATGATATCCTCACCCTCTTCGTCTAGTTCGTTTTCCACTGGCTGCGCAATTGGATCCTCTTGCACAGGCTCCATAACAGTACTCTCTTCAACTGGCTGCATGGAAATAGAAGAAGGATCATTTGATGGAAAACTTTGGCATGGTTGGTCGCCTGAACAGATAGTTGTATAACATGTACCATCATCATCATTACATACAGTAGTTTGTGATTGTCTTTCGGCTAAACTCGATTCTGAAAACAAGTTTCCTAGTGCTATGAAAATTATTGATGCTATCATAAGTATAATCATTGATTGGTTTCGGATATGTTTCATGTTTGCACTGGAACTATTCATCTTTAGAATATATTTGAGCTAGGGGCATTTGCCATTGTTGATTGAGGGATACATATCTTTGGTTTGAAACTAACTGATTTACTATAAGTTTCATATTCATAATACATTATTAGTTTATAGAACCTCAGGAAAATAGCTCGGAGCTATTTATAGATGGTCTGCTAGATATGAAAATAACTATAACATAGGAGCAAGCAGTACTTTTTATAAGAGATTTGCTATCCTTTCATGCTACTCCAATATGACATCAGTCTTTGCTGATACTTTGATTCATTCATTATCTCAGCTCTAATACTTCTTTTACTCGTCTCACCAAATCTTGGTTCGCAATGGGCTTTCCAATGAAGCAGTTTACATCTAGCTCGGGAAACGCTTCCTCTCTGATTTCCTTGTAATACATTTCCCCGGCTGTTAAGAAACATACTTTGACTTTGTCATCAAGACTTCTGATTCTGGAATAAAGCTCAAAGCCTCCTAATTTAGGCATGGTGACGTCAATCAGCAATAGATCATATAGCCCAGGTCTAAAATTCTCTAGAGCTACATATGGATCAGTAAAGGCGTCGACATTCAGTCTGCTATCCGCATCTTGCAGAACAATCCAAAAAAGGTAATTGATATCCTCATTATCCTCAACAAGCATTATTCTTCTCGATGTTATGTGGTTTTCAGGCATGAGTAGGAGGCCCTGACTAAGCGAGTGGACTTTCTTCATAATTGCCATGTCATAGCCTGCATGGACTATGAAATGGTGAGGATTCATTATCTCTGTATTAATGACTTTGTTTGTATTTCGATTGCTTATATTTGCTTGACTGATGTCATTCATCACCACATTCTACTTACCAATAATAAGTGTGACAGGCTGCGATTATTAGTCTGAGTTAATTGTACACAGGATTTATCATAATATACAGTGCAAAATCATAACTTTTGTTAGCGGGCTTTAATACATACACTGACACTGATTTCCCTTATCTTTATCGTGGTCTATGATAGCAGTATGCATTCTACCACACGTAGCACAATTTACAGAATCTGGAGAGTCTTGTTGCATGTAATTTCGTCTATTCATATCTTATTCAGAGGTAAATATTTCCATAATTTCTTAGACCACAAACGTATTCCTGCATGATTGGCGTGGTTGGGGTTCTCGTTATTTAACGAATGTGCTCAAAAGCTTTGAGCAATCCATACATGTCAAAATCTTTATTTCAGTTAAACCAATTTATAGAAATTGCTAAAAGCAAAACTAAGGTATGACAATGGTACCATCCTGGTAACAGGCATGGCTCAAGTTCCTTTTGCCTCGGTTGATCCAAGAACAAAACACTTGAGGGCACAGGCTTTGTACTATCAAAATATTGTAGAGTATTTAAAACAAAGCGAAATCGCATGTGATGATAATGTTTTGGATCTCATTCCTTCTCCAAATATGTTGATAGATAACAAAAACATCCACCTGGCTTTACGAGAATACCAACAAAAAGCACTTGATAATTGGACTAAGGCAGAAAAGAGAGGATGTGTGGTGTTGCCCACAGGTGCAGGCAAGACAGTTATTGGTGTAAAGGCAATAGAATTGGTAAACTCTGCTTCCATAGTAATAGTACCAACAATTGATCTAATGGATCAATGGACATCTGTTCTATCAAAGTATTTTCCTGATACGAAAATTGGAAATTTGGGTGGAGGAACAGATGATATTGAACCTGTTACTGTTTCTACGTATGATTCAGCTTACTTACGGGCTGCAGCTTTAGGAAATAAATTTGCTTTAATGATATTTGATGAAGTACACCATCTGGCTGCACCTGGCTACAGAACAATTGCGGAGCAGTTTGCCTCCCCCTTTCGTCTGGGATTAACTGCAACAATAGAGAGGGAAGATGAGCTGCATAAAGACTTTCCGAAGCTCGTTGGTGGGATAGTATTCCAAGCACATTCAAGCGAACTTGCTAGGAATAAACACTTAGCCTCATACGAAATAGAGAGAAGACAGGTAGATATGCTGCCAGAAGAACTTGAGGAATATAATAGAAACTTTAGCAGGTATCAAATCTGTCTAAAAAAGATAGGGATAAAAATGCAGTATGCTGGGGCCTTTAGAAGACTAATAATGATGTCTGGAAGAAGCAGAGCTGCAAGGGAGGCTGTCTTGTCAAGGAACAAGGCCATGGATATAGCGTTAAACAGCAGATCAAAATTGGAAGAACTGAAGAAAATATTAACAAACAACCAAGGACTAAAGACAATAATATTCACTCAGCATAATAAACTAGTGTATGATATTTCAGACAAATTTCTTATCCCGTTTATCACTCACAAGTCAAGCAAACAAGAAAGACAGGACGCTCTTAGTGGCTTTAAAGAAGGAAGATACAATGCCATAGTTACATCAAAAGTCTTAGATGAAGGAGTAGATGTACCAGATGCAGAGCTTGGAATAATTGTCAGCGGAACTGGAAGTAGCAGAGAATTTATTCAAAGACTTGGAAGATTGCTCAGACCTAAGCGTGATTCAAATAGGAAGGCAAAACTGATTGAAATAATATCCTCTGGTACTCGTGAGATGGGGACAAGTGCCAAAAGGAAAAGGGCATTGAACAACTTGGATAGAAATAAGAATAATAATATCTAAGAATCAGCCAAATTCTGACAGACAGACAGCTTAAGACCCGTTAAGGGATGGTAAGTAAATAATATGATGGATGATGCTGAATCATATACAGGCGATCATTTGTCAGTCTCTACGACTTACCCTTCACGAACAACTTGAGGAGTAGATGCTTTGAATATGGCAAAAACGTACTCATTTTCTTTAATTCCAAGGTCAATTCTAGATTCCTCTGTAATCTTTGCTATTATACTAAATCCATCTAGATGCAAATGTACAATTACTACACTCGAGTTGCCATGGTCATATGTGATACTAATCACTCTGGCCTTTACAGTATTCCGAGCACTTGTTTTCACAATTTCTTTTGAGAGGATGATGTCCTCTGGTCTTAGTAATATTCCGACTTTAAGGCCGACACTATAGTTTCCTAGTGTCTCAAGCAAATGCGAACCAATTCTGAAAATAGTAACACCAGCATTTGAACGGATAACCTTTCCTTCTAGATAGTTGCCCCCTGTAAAGACATTAGACAAGAATGGTGAAGAAGAAGTATTTGATTTAGCTAGGATGGATTCAAGGTTGCCTGTATACCCCATGATTCCATCCTGTAGTGTACAAACAGTGTCAGCTAAACCATATACATCGTCCTCAAAATGGGTTACATATATTGTTGGTACACGTTGATTTTTGAGAACCCTCCTAAGGTCGAGTCTAAGCTTCATTTTTGTAGGACTATCCAGTTGCGAAAGAGGCTCGTCCATTAGCATAATCTTAGGCTTTGTTACAAGCGCTCTAGCTAATGCAACCTTTTGCATTTCCCCTCCACTTAATCCTTGAATACGTCTACTACTCAAATGAGATACACTCAGGTCATTTAAGAGATTCATAATCTGTATTTTGTTTTCTTTTCTGCTCTTTTTGTCAAGACCAAATACAATGTTCTCATAAACCGTCAGATGAGGAAATAGACTGGGGCTTTGAAAAACATAACCTATTCTTCTGGACTCCACAGGAACCTTAGTCATATCTAATCCGTCCACGATAATAGAACCCCGATCAGGCGTTACGAACCCAGCAATAAGATTAAGAACTGTGGTCTTACCACTTCCAGTAGGTCCTATAATTACCAAGATGTCTCTATCCTCTGTTTTCAAGTTTATGGGTCCGAGGTTAAATCCACCACCAAACTTCTTAGTTAGGTTTACAAGTTCTAATACCAGTTACTACTGCTCACCTCTATCTGACTTGGCTAAATACTCGTCTCGTTCAGTGCTTGAAAAGCAAAACACGACTATAACCACGTTAGCGAGCGGCACCATTAAAATTATACCTGAAACAGCTCCTCTTGTCCTCCTATTGCATTATCTTCGAAGACTTGGATTGAGTAAATTCAACACCTAGAAAATATTGCACCAAATGAAATTCCGGAAAAGGTATCTACATTTGCATTATGCATACCCTTATTCATGATGATATCCTAAGTTTTCATGTAATTTCAATTGTAAGAGACAACTTGGGATTGCATACCATAGAAATTATGGGTCAAAATTAGTTCTGTGACGACTGTCTTTTCACTCACATCTTATAGTGGACCAGGAGCGGTAGGTAATAAAATTCCAGTAATAGCAGCAGCTATCCATACAATCAAAGCGATAACAAATGCTTTAAGCCAGCCTATATCATAAAGTGCTTTTAACGCCAGAAGCCATACGAATCCGCCTGCTAATGCCGCCCAAAACCCATTCCCTAGAAGAAAATATGTTATGCTATATACAATTGCACCAATAACAGCACTTATGATTGCTCTTTTTATGCCTTCCCTTTCTCCGAATAATTTAGTCACAATGTAAATTATGACGCTAGAAATGATTACTCCGATTACGAAGCTGATTAAACCATATAGGGGAGTTGTCAAATGCTTAATAGAAATTTAGTTGTCAAGTCTCATTAAAGTATTTACCCATTTGGTTTGTCGGTGATATGGTTACTGTTATTGAGGTTTTTGAATTCATCCAGGAAAATGCTTTGCATTTAGTTGTCTTGCGCAAGCAACTTAATTAATGGTTATAGGGGGTATATCAATTTATTATCTTGACCATTTCTGCAATTGTAATGATATTTATGTAATTGTTGTTTAATACTATTCCAAATCTGAAATTCTAAATGAAGTCATCAACTAACTCAAGAATACTATTCAGACCCCTCCTGGCAGCAGGGATAATAATTATAGCATTTGGTATGACGTGTATTTGGATTGGGAGTACTCTTAATCTTAAAGAAGAAGGAGCTGGTTTTGTCATAATCGGATGGAGATTTTTGATTAGCGGGTTAGTATCAATCGCCTTGGCATATGTAGCCAAGTACTTCGAGTTGATATCGTCATATGCGAGATACATGCTACAGCAGATTCGTTATAGGAGAAATCCAAAAGAAAATAGATTTGATGATTGGTATAAACCATAAGCAACACCTCCCTAATGAGAATATGTCTTTTTGAATAGATACCCCAAAGTTTTAATTAGCTTATTATAGCGAAGATATGTATGCAAGGAGTTCAAAAGGTAAAATGTACCTCTTGTGGTACAATGTTCATGTCTGAAAGTGCAACTACAACGTGTCCAACATGCTCTGAACAAAGCCATAGTCACCATGAAGACGATAGTAGTAGTATGACGGGTTGCGGTTGTGGTCACAGCCACTAATTTTTTAACTCAATATCAGAATTAAGTACCGACCCTTTTCATTTTTGAACCACATTTAGGACAGGCAGCTTCCCTATGTTCCATTGTGCAACACATACAGTAGTACTTTAGCTGACTGATTTCATTAGCTAACATTGAGGATGATGATAGAAAGTCAAAAAGACCTCTTGTTCCGTTCTCGTTTCTACGTCTTTTCTTCAAAACCCTTGCTCTGATGAAGTAAATGAGGGCATATAGACCTGATGCAATGACCAATGATAGAGGAAAAGGCAAGAAGAAAGATACTGCAAAACCGATGCCGATGTAAACGACAAGCCATTTTAATTGATCTCTAATAAATCGCTTGTCACTATCAATATTATTATTGGGTTTTGCCGTCATGTCATTGATCACATAAATTACATGTGCATTATTAAGTAAGTAGCAGACCGGTATAGTGTAATTGGATACACATAATTTCCCAGTAAAATACAATAGCCTTTTTTATCTAACTTTCATACGTCGCAGTGTAGATCTTATGTTATCCCACAATAGGTTTGTTACTAATTTGTGTATCAATTTGCAACGAAAATAAGTCCTGTTATTATGCTGTATATATGGTTTAACTTTTGAAGATTGGCACAAGTAATAGTAATAGAATCATACAGGGTAAACGGAAAAGCCAATTCCCATGTTTATGCCAACATATTGACTTAGTTAGGATACTCAATCCACAATGCTCACAGCATTCTTAAATATTCGCGTCTCTATGCAGCATTTTTTTGTCTCACATTAATGTTATGCGTGAGAATGGACAAGCTTCTTTATTT
>JBPCNB010000022.1:0-4397 GCA_051001675.1 Nitrososphaeraceae archaeon
CTCTACCATTATATTGACTACTCTGCCTGGGATCTGACTCTTTATGTCCTTGTCTCCACCTTCTCCTTTTTCCTCCGTAGATAGTGATCTTTTGAGTATTTCTTGAAGATTAGGATGGCTCTTTAGAGTAATAGGGTGGTCATCAATTAAAAGTTTAGTTTCATGAGTACCTGATTGAATGATTGCACGATGATACTTACTATCTAGAATAAATTCTATCTCGTTACCCGTGATTTTAAGTAACGTGACATGATGGCTATTACCGTCGATTTTTACTATTATGTCCCTACCTGCCGTCTGAACTACGTCGGCATTTTGCAGCTCTTTGACACCGCCAATTCTGATTTCCAAATCACATTCTCCTGTTGCGTTCTGATCTCAGCCCTGTCCACCCCGAAAGTTGGCGAGAGGAGCGTCGGCTTACATCCATAGGATTAGTGTTCTGAACGAATACAGAGTGCAGCAGGAAGGCTGCAATTGCCGCATCTGCATGCCTTCTTGCCTCTATTTCAGCATCCTCATTCATTTTCTTTATCAGTCCAAAACGTTCAAGGTAGTCTGTCGAGAGTCTTCCTTCTATGAAATTCTGCTCGTTCAATATCGTCTTGTATAGTGGGATAGTTGTATTAACCCCTTCCACTCTGAACTCGTTAAGGGCAACTCGTTCTCTTATACGAGCTTCTTCGAAATCCTTTCCCCATGAGATAAGCTTCGCAATTAAAGAATCATAATATCCCGAAACAGTGCATCCAGGGTAAAGGTATGAATCCACTCTTATGCCCGGGCCGTAAGGCAAGTTACAATTAGGTACAAAACCAACTGAGGGGGCAAATTCAAGAAATGGATCCTCCGCATTGATGCGGCATTCTATGGCAGATCCATGCATCTTTAGGTCTTCTTGTCTAAAATCGATTTCCTCTCCTTGGGCTATCTGTATCTGGAGTTTAACCAAGTCTAATCCTGTGACCAGTTCAGTAACTGGATGTTCTACCTGCAACCGTGAGTTTATTTCGATAAAATAAAATTTCCCATCTTGGTCACGCAAAAATTCAGCTGTTCCTGCGTTTAAATAATCTACTGCTTGCGCGGCTCTTAAAGCTATTTCTCCCACTTCTTCCCTTGTTTTCGCATCGACTACAGGAGATGGAGAAATTTCTATAAGTTTTTGGTGTCTTCTTTGAATGGAACACTCTCTTTCAAAAAGATGCCTTCCATTTCCATGGGAATCCAGCAACAATTGAAATTCAATATGTCTGATATTTTCTAAATTTTTTTCGACAAAAAGTGCTGACTTTCCGAATGCGGCCTTGGATTCTGCAGACACCATTTCAAATTCCTCTTTTAATTGGCCTTCGTTGGATGCCATTCTGATACCCCTGCCCCCGCCTCCAAAAGCAGATTTTAGTAACACTGGATACCCAGCCTCAGCTGCGATATCAAGGGCTTTTTGGACGTCCTCTAGCGTGCCATCGCTTCCCGGGACTGTTGGAACCTTGGCTTTTTTCATTAATACTTTGCACTTCATTTTGTCGCCTGTGAGTTCCATCGCTTTGCTCTTGGGTCCAATAAATATGATATTCTCCTTTTCGCATCTCTCTACAAAACCTTCATTTTCTGACAAAAATCCATAGCCAGGATGGATAGCATCGGCTCCTTGTTTTTTAGCAGTTTCAATTATTCTATCTATGTTGAGATAACTCTCTGTAGGGGACGCAGGACCTATGTGGTAGCATTCGTCAGCGAATTTTACATGGAGAGAGTTGACATCCTCATCGGAGTAAATAGCGATAGAATTGATTGACATATGCCTACAAGCGCGTATAATTCTGAGTGCAATCTCGCCTCGATTTGCAATTAATATTTTAGAAATCTTGTTAGAAATTGTACATCAGTCCTCCTAAAGATTTATGTTTCCATGCTTCTTAGGTGGCCTTATCTCTCTTTTGTTTGCCAAGCACCCCAAAGCACGAATAATAAAAGGTCGTGTTTCCATAGGATCTATTACGACATCTATGATACCCTTTTCTGCTGCTATATAGGGATTAGCAAACTTGGTCCTAAACTCTTTGGCCAGTTTCTTCTTAGTGGCCGATGCATCCGCGGACTGCTTCAGATCTTTTCGATGAATAATAGTAATTGCTGCTTCGGGTCCGAGAACGGCTATTTCTGCAGTTGGCCATGCGTAGTTAACATCTGCCCTTAAGTTCTTACTTCCCATAGCTATATACGCACCGCCATACGCCTTTCCAATTATACACGTGATCTTGGGTACTGTGGCTTCACAATACGCGAATAGACGCTTGCTTCCGTGTCTAATACTACCCTTATGCTCCTGATCCGCCCCAGGAAGATAACCTGGGGTGTCCACAAGTGTAACAATCGGGATATTATAGGCATCGCAAAGGCGAATGAATCGTGCAGCCTTATTTGAAGAGTTAATATCTAACGCACCAGCCAAATAGGATGGTTGATTCGCAACGATTCCAACCGATCTCCCATCCATTCTCCCAAAGCCTACTACAATATTCTCGGCAAATAACTCGTGGACTTCCAAAAATTCTCCATTGTCCAGTATGGAGGTTATAATCTTTTTCATATCATATTGTTGATACGGATTCTCAGGCAAAGTGTTTACAAGACTTGGGTCCATGCGATTAGGATCATCGGTGCTCTCAGTGAGTGGAGGCCCTTCCGTGTAGTTTTGAGGTAAGTAAGACAATAACCTCTTAATTTTATCCATGCATTCAAATTCGTTTTTAGCTATGAAATGTGCAACTCCAGACTTTGACGCATGTGTTCGTGCGCCTCCTAATTCTTCAAATGAGACGTCTTGGCTTAAGACCTCCTTTACGACTTCTGGGCCTGTCACGAACATTTGCCCTACATTTTCTACCATAATTACAAAATCTGTCATTGCAGGCGAGTATACTGCGCCACCAGCGCATGGGCCGATGCTTGCAGTAATCTGAGGTATAGCGCCTGAAGCAAGAGTATTATGAAAGAATATATCCCCGTATCCGTCTAGGCTGAGTACACCCTCCTGGATTCTTGCACCTCCTGAATCGATGATGCCGATAAGCGGTGCACCTACCCTCAAGGCGTGCTCCATGACTTTGACCACCTTTCTACCTGCCATTTCACCAAGAGAGCCTCCCAAAATTGTGAAATCATACACATATACGAATACCTGTCTTCCGCCAACGCGACCGAACCCAGTTATTACTCCATCACCTTGGAATTTTTGGCTCTCTGTGTCCCCTCTGTGCGTTACGTATTTGTCTATCTCAAGGAACGTACCTGGATCAACTAAAAGGTCAATTCTTTCTCTGGCAGTAAGCTTTCCCTTTGCATGTTGGGCAGCAATCTTATCTTGGCCTCCACCTAGCTCAGCCGCCTTCTTCAGGTCATATAATCTCTTGATTTTCTCCTCATGCATGACGTTGTAAATATTGCGAAAAGATAGATATATAAACTGATTAGACATAGATTACTAGCAAATCATAACCCACAAGGATTTTTGGAACACAAGACGGTGTCATTAACCAAAGTGAATATAAATGAGGACAAGATTATTAATAAAAAACCGTATTCCACATGCCCAGCCTAAAGTCCAATCATGACAACTGTTTGAATTGTTTCATTCTCTAAGCCCACTTCTGCCTCCACGAGCACGACGGAAGTAATTCAAACCTAAATTGTAGTTTTCAAAAAGCGAGCGGAGAGTTTCTATTTCTTCTTCGAGCTTTTGAAGATCCACTGCCGCTCCCCGTTGGTTCTTTTTAAGCTCCTCTAACTTTTGATTTTTCTCTATTATCAGATTTCCAACATTACGCTCATATTCACTGGACAACTGTAGACTCTAAACTATTTCATTTAATATTCTTTTTCTTTGCTGCTTTTGGAAGCTTTGAAAGAAACTTTTTTCTGTATGTATCATTTATCATAAGCCTTAGGCTCAGCCAGACACGTGGCGCAGATGCATGTGTCAGATTTGTGCAGCGCAGCAACTGAAGTTCAAATCGAGCTCATTTAATCACTATATTGGAAGGACTTTGCATTTCACATACAAAACATGTTTTATTGGCCGACACTATGTTCATTCCTGGTGCGGCTGCATCATTTTGCTCGCAACGTAAATGCTTGATACATTTTTCTTCTCGGGACCACAGAGCATTCTTACCAGGAGAAATTTCCAGCTTACATTCAATACAGAGACGTCGAAATTTAATTTGAATTTTCTTCCATTCCATCATAAAATCATCTGTTTGACAACTTCAAACGGGCTATATCTTTTGAGAGAGATTCCGCGACCTTAGGATCCAGGTCTAAGCCTTCCACAAATTGTCTGAGGTCGATCCTTTGGCTTCCTAATATGTTGAAGAGATAAGGAAGATAAG
>JBPCNB010000023.1:0-2773 GCA_051001675.1 Nitrososphaeraceae archaeon
GTGTATATTAGCAGTGAGGTCTTGTCCACTATTTCCGACAGTTCCAAAACAATAGTATCCACAAGATATTCAATTTTTTCGATGGCCATTTCGAATTCTTTTTGGTCTTTGTTAATCAGTTGGAAAACAAGATCAAAATGCAGTATTTTTTCATTTTGAATCAAGCCATCAAAGTAAAATTGAACTGCTAGAGCCCTTTTACCTCTTCTTCTCTTCATATCTTTTAGAACATGTTTCATATTGAACCATCCTTCCGTGAATAGTTCAAAGAATTGCTCACAGAAGGGGAGTGGAAAATCGATCTTAACACCTCCGGTCACATTTTGGTTATTTAAAAATTCTTCGTCTTCTTCCACCACATGAAAGGTCTGGTTCAGTATATTGTAAATTGTCTCAGATTCCGCTATTGAAATACCAGTATGTGAGAATCTCACACCTCGGTTAATCTCTAGCACAAGCAATATTGTACAAGATTGTTAATAACTTAGTACAACATTACATTTGGCTACGCCTAGAAATGTCTATTGCCATGCGATCGGAAAATAACTGATTTTGGTTACAAAATGGAAGGTACTTTCTAAATCATCCATATGAACAATGCCTACCGGAGGATATGAGGAATGGCAATGAAGGCTACCCCAGTATAACGTATTAGGAATAGTCCTCTGCCGGATCCATTAAAGATAAATTTGACACGTGTATCTGAATCGTAGTGATTCCTAGCAGAACTAGAATTGTATATGTCCTTCTTGATGGAGTTGGCGACCTTCCTTGTCCTCAATTAAACGGCTTGACTCCTCTACAGGCTGCCTCAACCCCTGCTCTGGATGCCCTGGCCAAGAGAGGTTGTATGGGCCAGGTAACAACCGTCGGCCCTAGTATAGCACCACAGTCAGATATAGCTGTTTTTAATATGTTAGGTTATGATTTCAAAGAAGAAGTATACGTTGGAAGGGGAGTAATTGAACTAATCGGATCGGGAATCGATTTTCGAACTGGTGACCTGGCTTTGCGAGGGAACTTCGCCACAATTGATGGAAGTAACCGAATTGTCGACCGTAGAGCCGGACGGAATATTTCAGAAGAGGAAGCTAATTCCATCTGTGAAAGTCTGTCCTCCCGAGTCAAATTCAATGACCCGGACGTGTCTCTTGTTATAAAGCCGACTATAGGACATAGGGTAGTAATCAGGTTCAGGCACAACGTCCTGGCGCTTTCCGATAGAGTAAGCAATACCGATCCTGCGTACGATAAAGTGTCTGGAATAGGAGTTGCGAGGTTGTCTTCATTTCAAGACACGATTGGAGAAAGTGTACCGGAAGAAGACACTATTGCGTCCAAGAGGTCAGCTCAGCTCATAAATGATTTTAGTAACCAGGCCATCGACATACTGAAATCGGATCCGGTAAATCAGCAAAGAAATAATGATAAGAAGAAACTTATCAATTGCGTACTTCTCAGGGATGCAGGGAACAGGATTCCAAAGCTTGTGCCAATTGGAATAAAATATGGAATGAAAGCAGCCGCCGTAGTTGACATGCCAGTCGAAATAGGAATAGCTAATGTGTTGAACATGGAAATCTTGCCGTCGGGCAAGGTTGACGACTACAAACGAAAGGCAGAAGTAGTCTATTCAAACCTGTTGAAGTATGACCTTATTTATGCACATATCAAGGGCCCTGATGAGTTCGGACATGACGGTGACGCTCAGGGTAAAAAGAAAAATATCGAGAAAATTGACAAACTGGTATTTAGCAAGATGCTGGATGCATCTATACACGACGATGTCGCCATCGTTGTATCAGCAGACCATTCTACTCCTTGTGTAAATAAATCCCATAGTCCCGACCCGGTGCCTCTCTTAATCTCTAGCAGCAGGGTTCAAAGAGATGGCAGCCTTAGATTTACCGAAGAATTTGCAGCAAGGGGTCTACTAGGTCGAATAAACGGGAGTCAAGTAATCTCTACTGTAACGCATGCACTCCAAATGAGTTGATTTTATCCGTATCGTTGAACATATAGAACATCCACTACATCTATTCTTAAGGCGCCCCTTTGCCGCGTTAAGTTTAGAGCGTCTGAGAGCAATGCTAATAGAAGATAGGTCTAGAACTGCTGCTAAATCCGGGTGTGTAAATCAGGTCTCATTCCTAACATAAGCTGCAAAGAATTCTTTATAATCTACCTGTCAGTAATATGCCCTTGCACTTCTCACAAATTTGCTCATCGATTTGAGATTCGATGCTATGATGAACATCACAGATTATGAAGGTATAGCGCATATAGTTACACAGCTCAACAAATTTGGCCATGGTGCTTGGAGTATATAGCTTATTTGTTGCAAGGTCGCGGGCGATCTCTTCTATCATTACCATAATCTGTGGCGTGGATGAGAGCCGCGACATCAGCTGGGTATCGCCCCTTGTGCCTCTGATATAGTTGCTTACTGCGGCTTGAGTTACCCCTAATACCTTGGCGACGAGCTCTTCCTTTAGTTCATATTCTCTGGTTAACTTTCTTGCCAGTATAGACCTTATCGCCGGGATTAAAGATTTAGCTTCTATTTCAGAGGGTAAGAGCATACCTGGCTAAGTTAAAAATTTATCTGAATATTATATAAAGTTTGTCTGATCACTCATGCCCATTTTCTTCTAATAGACGGGGGTGCGATAAAAAGTTCAAACCAATAGGCCAGACATCAAGTCATACTTAAATATACCGAGTTTTGATCCTTGAGTAAATGGGAGAGATCATATTTCTTTTTCTCCTTATT
>JBPCNB010000024.1:0-7716 GCA_051001675.1 Nitrososphaeraceae archaeon
TATAAAATGGTGAATGTTCAGATTTTTCCTTTTCACGAACTAATAGATCATGAATGAGGACCGGATCAACTTTAGGCAGGTATGTCTGATATAGAGTCTGTAAGCCCTGAAATACGGTCTTTAATTCCTGCAGTCCAACAGACATAATTTGTACTTTAATATATGATTGTGATTATATAAGAGGATTTCCAATACTTAAAAATCATAATGTTATCATTGTATGGGTCAGAAGTTAACCTATGAGGATTCAAGAAAAAAAATCTATTTGTTAAGATAGGTTGTTACTCTTCACCCTTCATTCCTGATAGAACTTTGAAGATTAAATAATCTGAGTCATGAGTAAATGATACGGTATCGACAGCATGAATAAGAGAGTTGTTTCCAGGGTATTACTAGGTTTTGGTTCATTATTTACAATAGCTGGATCTATATTTATTACACAAAGCGTATCTTGGGTAGGTCCACGTACTTCCTTCATGTACGGGAATTCTGAATGGACTTATAATGGATTCCTGATTCTTGGTGTTGGTATAGTAACTTTAGCCTGCTCTGCTGGGATGTGGATTTACAAACGAAAGGCTAAATCAAGCTAATAGATAGAGCATAGATGTCTCAATTGTGTAAATAAATTCCTATTTGACATCTTCATACAAGGTCATAACTGGAAGATATTTGGAGAAAAAATATCACCCATCAATCCTTTTCGAATCACATAATCATTGAAAACTGTGCCGCCTCCCCGTGTGGCTATTTTTGCTTCCTGTCCTTGTCTCGCTGATTCGCAAATCTATGGGCGTCATTCTCTGTTTGCCTCTATACTGTCGTTCCTTGTATTAGAAACCATATGTGTTTAATTATAAATTGATCCCCTAGATGGTAATTTCAGTTCACCAGTCATAGGTTTTCGGGTGAGCATATAGCACATTTATTATCTAGTAGAGTAGAGCACTAATGAATAAAGGAGCATATATCTCGTGGGCATAGTTCCAGGTGATATCGGTCCGGACAAACTCAATCTCTCATTTACGAAATTGAGGAAGGCAGCGGTTTAACTTCAAACTACTTTCTCGATTAGAGCTCTAAGCAACAGTATTTAATAGAAGGGAGGTAAGATCTCTTAGTTTGGTCAGACAAAGACAAGCCATTGGAATTATGGGCATGATTTTTGCAGTCGCTGGGGGTATTGCGTGGTTCTTTCAAGCTACACTTACCCCATACCCTGCACTGGTGCTTTGGGGAGTCGCGATAATAATAATATTCAAATTGAAACAACGAAGGAAGAAGTAGATCCGATATTACATAACCTATCCGAAAACCGCCTCAGATGACTTAGGTGTAGGAGTGGGGTGGAATAATATATTATCTACATTATTTCTTGTCGGTTTCTTTAGAAGATAAAAGTCCATAAATAATCGCAAGAAAAGATGTCTATATTAACGAAATTTTGCAATATCGTAAGTTCGATAGACACAAAAAGGGGTTCTATCCAACAACCCTAGTGCGGAAGCTTCTAATACGTGCCACACATGAACTTGCATCTAGATTAGAAGAAAAATTAAGGCATAACTATGATGTTCGTGTTCATGTTTTAAATGACAGGACAATTAGTGTTGTCTGTGAAATATCAGCCGAGGTACGAAGAAAATGGGTAACAGTCTGCAGGTTTGCCCATACCGAGAATTTGGAAGATATTTTAACAATGTTTAGAGTCAACCTTGAGTTGAAAACAAAAAGACCATGACTATGTTTTTCTTTTTCTATAGCCCTATTAGTTTATTCTTAACCTGTTGCTGCTGAGGGATCAAATTTGCGGCAAGGAGTGGATATAGTGCCCGATTGCGATTCGTTTTGGTCTATGAGGTGGGATGTGCAACGTAGCAGGTCAACTTAAAAAGCGGATATTCGGTAAGGATGGTAAGAGAAGGTCTAATTGAGCAAAACCCAGATGCTAATTAACGTAACCAAATCCGCAGGTAGAGTATTAAAAGAAATAGCCCTTATTGTGGGACATCTATTGATAGGCCTAATCCTAATTGTTGGAAGAAAAGTGAGGGCGGATGGAAAACCTAAAGTTGCACAGCTTGCATCATGGGTGAAAGCACGAAGTATAATTTTTATTAGAAAGTCAATAGAGGTAGTGAAACCTCTAGCGATCGAAGCGGGAAAAACATCAAAGGCTTTACTTATTGTTACTGGCAGAAGGTTAAGAACAGAGGGAGGACCTAGAGCCATGTATGCTGCACACCTCATAAAACTACAGTCTATTGCGTTTGTTAGAAAAGGTAAAGAACAACAAACAGGTAAAGGTTCTGAAAATATTGTTCATGATCCTTCTGCACAAAATTATCCCACCGGCACCACGACATTGAAAGTTTCTCCTGAAATCATACTCGAAAAAGATAGCACACTTGTTCTCAGTGACAGATTGGCAAACGAAATTAAGGATAAAGGCATCACCTGTCATATAGTAAGTGAGATAGGATCAATTCAATTTGAAGAGAAATCTTGTTATAGTCATTTATTTCCTATGAGTCCAAGAATCATAACAAATAGGGGTTACATAAGGCTTAGTGATATTAGCGGCAGAAACATAAGCTTAATACAGATAATTCAAAGAAATTAGCAACCATTCTGAATACACGAGCAGTGAATTGTTTTTTATCAGGCTCTACTCTTTCTCGTTACCGATACACCCTATTCATCATAAAAATAATGCTCAGGACGGATTATAACCCACTTGATGACTTGTATGTTTACTATACCTAACTATCCTGGTACTCTTAGTCGAGGGTGAATTCTCAGAATATGACCTCACATCCCATATATTATTTAGGATATGATGATTGTTGTTAGAACACTACTTATCATCTTCCGCTATTGCCTGATCTTAAAAATCCAATGCGCTTTATTAGGCCTGATCTAAGCGGTAGTACTCTGATACCATCGTATAGGGTTTTCTAGGATGTCCCACTTTAATGCCTGCCAGAATTAAATCCTACTTGTCAATGTGACGAGTTCTCCTGTCCGCAAACTTCCCACCCCAGTCATTCTTAATATCATTTCTAAATCTTTTGTAAGAAATCTGATTAATAGACGCCATAATAACGACAAAGGATCCTACTAGCAGCAATAATGTCCCAGGGACGGCTAGGATGGTGAGAAACCCAACTGCCACTACTTGAGCACACTCCTTTCCTCTTTGAAGATTATCCAAAATATCTGGCTGTAGATCACATATCATGCCAGCAATTAGAGGTACTATGAATACTGCAATGACGGCGATAATCATACCTACCATACACAAAACAAGACCTGTTTTAAGAGCTGAGAACACCTGTACAAGCTTATTATGTAAAAATCAGGTATATTAATTATGTAAAAATCCGCCGATACTTTTCACTATAGCACGCTTTCGGAGTGAGCAAATATTAGATCTCTTAATGCATCAAAAAGCGGTCCCCTGGTTTTCTTAATCCAAGATACAGCCTGCAGTGAAGCTAGCGAAACTCAATTAACGTCTGTTAGGTTTCCAATCTATTATTGGATCTTTAACACGATTGGAGCTTTGGGGTTCATCGGGATTTTATGTAATTTGTTCTGTCATCCATTCTCTAAATTTATTGACCGCAAATTCTTCAGATTGTCTAATGAAATTTGGATCTTTTGTTCTCTTCTTGAGGAATTGCATCAATAAACTCTCGCATGCACAAGATAAACCGCAACCGTAGATTTCTTGCAATCTCGTTTATGGCAATCATTTTAGAATATATGCTATTTCTCCAGATGATAATCATAATCTCTCTTAAAAGGAGGCAGCTCAAAGGTCCGGGTCAATATTGTAGAGAGCGAATCCAAGTCATCACGCATTGTAGTTGTCGTATCGTTGCATCGAACCTTAGTGTGCTTCTGATCAAACCTACGCTAAGAGAGATAAAAGCTGTTCCTGATATACAGGAACAATGTTATTAGTCTTTTGAGAAGTGAATTCTGAGTAGTATCGTAATCACTTTTCTATTCTGATATTAGGTGTCAATTCGTCTATTTTATTGGACAATTGTAGTAGTTGCATTCCTTTATTTGTTGTTCTATAGGCCCGTTGTCCTTCTTGATATTCTATTAAGTCATTTTCCTGTAAAATTGTCAAGTATTCTTTCAACTGCTGATAAGACAGAAATGCGCTATACATTATTTTTGTCTTGGTTACCGTTCCTCCACTCGCTGCTTCTAAAATCATTCGAATTATATCAGATCTGCTTCTGTTTTTCATTTGACAGAATGTATATGGGGGCACATCTATTTATGTAGTACACCCTGTTGGTTATAGAACTATGTTTGTTAATTTAGGATAGATCATTCATGAAAGGTTGCCTTTTACTGTAATCTGCAATAACAGCACAAACAAAACTATCTAAAGTCGTTACTAAATCAGAAGACGCTAAGTTGCCGTAGACAGCGTCTCTTTTGCCGACAAGCCAAAAGGTAAGAGTGATCTATTAGATTTTAAGGCAGTTCGGCTGAAAATACGACGTTATGGATACCCTCAGCGAAACCAATTTTAAAGCTTGCTATCTCAGGAGAAAAGCTTTGTGTTTTATGCTAATTCTTGCCCATTTTATCGAACATACACCAGTTAACGAACCATACACGGGTTCTAGAATACATAGCAACAAATTCTCTGAATCAATGGTTAATGATGGTAACCCTTTATAGGACAGATTCTCACTAAACGGCGGTCCCTACACTAACCCAGTTTCGATAGGGGTCAATTAATGTCACGATGGACGTTAAAATGGGCGTTGGTCTAGATAGGCCAGATATTGATTGATTCTATAATGAGGGATAATTTCTCTATAGTCACTAGGGCAGTTTAGGTGCTCTTTTTTGTTCTTCAGATATACCCTCCCAGTCTAAACTCCACTGCTGTCTGCTTTTTTAATCTCTACAGTCACTTTATCCCCAACCTTTAATTGAATATCTTCATATTCTCTCATACTGAGTTTAATTGTAGGGGAATCAGATGTCATTCCTGCGGCCCCTGCTCCCCCAAACATATTAGACATAGCTTTGGGCAGATTTTTCATCAAGTCTTCTGGAGACGTAAATGCACCAACACCGATACCAAATGGGCTCTGAGGAAAGCCCTTTCCTGTGCCTCCTCCTGCCGCAGCCGACTTTGGTGTATTACCATCAGCAAACGCAACATAAACATAAGGACTTCCATCCTGAGAAGCTTCTATCTTTGAAACTATGAACTCTTTTTTCATCTAAGGTAATTTGGAGGGAACAAACTTATAACCTTTCAGAATACTATGTTTTAAGCTAGGGAGAGGTCTTATCAGTACATTAAGATTAAATGTTCCCGTCACAAAGGCATGTACTTCTGAAATTAATTGGAATCTTACCGACTCCTCGTCTGTGCTCTTTTGAAGGAGCCAATAGATAGTTGATAAACTAGTTTACTTACATCATACGCATTTTCGAAATATACTTCAAAAAGCTCCATTGGGAAAAAGCCTAAATTCAGAGAAGTCGTATCTGAAGTGAATAGGTAGAGTCACTGTGCTGCTTCTGGATTGACCGCCGTTTGATTGGATGTCATATTATTGCTAGTTGAATTTACCAATCGGCTTGATTGTTGCTCTCCTCCTCCAGTGACGCCTGCAGTTGGAATGTCTATAAATGGAGTAACTCCTTGTCCATCCTCTCCAGCTCCTCCTGTCACTAATGGTAATTTACCATCCCATTTAGTTGCCTTTAGCCATTCTAGATAGGTTGGATTATTTCTTAGCTGTTGATCTATTATTGTTATGGCTTGGGCTTCTCCCTCCGCTTGCAACACATTAGATTGTTTGATACCTTCGGCTCTAGCGATGTTAGCCTTTTGTTCCCCAATAGCTTGAGCTTCATTTTGTTGTGCTTCTATTTGTATTCTCCTCAATTCATTTTGAGCTTGTAATGCTCTCTGCTGTGCTTCTACTTTAGCCTCTACTGCTGTAGTAAATTGCTGCGAGAACGCAAACTCTGTTATGGACAGAGCATCAACGACGATGTTATATGGAGCAAGTCTTGCTCGTACTTGTTCTTCGATTTGATTCTTAACAGTCTCTCTATTTGTAATTAATTCTTCTGCATTGAACCTGGCAGTAACCTGCTTCACAGATTCTTGAATAGCTGGTACAATTACACGATTTGCATAATCGTATCCTAGCTGCCTATAGACAATCTGTGCATTATCCGGATTTATATGATAGTTGAGAGCAACTTGAGTGCTTACGTCCTGCAAGTCCTTAGACGCAGATGTCGCACTTTCTACAATTTTTTGTGTCCTTACTTCCATCTGTACCACGTTGTCACGGAATGGTACAACGAAGTGTAGGCCTTCGTCTAACGACATGCTGGTATCAACGGCACCAAAGCGTAGCAATATTCCTCTATTGCCTGCATCGACTATCCTAACACTAGATATAGCTATTATTGAAATTATTATAATGCCTATAATCACAGGAACCACGATCCTTATTAATGACCGTGAAGAACCTGAGCCTTCGAGCGGTTCACCTTCCGGCGTTACTCTCCTCCTTCCGTATGGATTGCTTCTGCCAGAACGTTTAAAGGGATTTTCCATCAATAGTTTATTGCAACAACCATTTTTAAGTTTTCATAATAAAAATAGTGAAATCCAGATGTTGTTAGAGAACTAAACTATTGTTGTATTGAACTAAATTGCAACTCTCACGAGATAGTTTAAACGCAAGCTTTTGTGCCTATTCACTTGCCCAGGACAAACTACTATTTTTCGTTCGTGACAGAAACTCGATTCAAACTTAAAACGAGAGCCAAGATCTCTACTGTAGTGGAAAACCAATCTAGGCAAGACAGACTTTCCCTATTTTTCCCAGTTCAGATGTGAATATACTCTGATAATGAAGTCACAATAATTATTTCATGAAAACTTGGCACAGCATAACTAGTTGATTCAAGACCGACATGGACCGGGTCGTGTATGAAATGTAATCTATAACGGAAAATCAAATGTGCACTTTTCCAATTCAACTACTGGAATATATAGCGACTTACTATCAGTACCTATCTTATCAACGAAACTATATTCTCCCGATAATCTTTTAAGTTCGATCCATTTTGCAGTTGGATTGCGGTCCTGGATAGTATAATGCACTACGGGAGTAAGAACGCCAGATTCTATAAAAAGAATATCTTTGTTATTGGAATTGATATGGTATAACATTGGGCTTGAACCCAAAGGAGATTCTGCAGCATATAGTATGACTTTTAGCATATCATCTATTTTTTGATACTTTAAATAGCTTATAGAAGAAGGAGCAACAGGTTTATTTTCATTTTTTGCAGCCATAAAGATAGTATAAATGGAATAAGATTTTTCTCTTATTAGCGTTTGCATATTTCACCCAAACGACGGAAATTTTATCAAATATTATCTACGGTGTTGTCAAATCATTAGGCTTATGATGCAGTGGTTCGTTCGTTTGTAATTGTCACCAGTATAAAAGGTTGGAGCGTTTTCGTCTAACATGTATACCAAAGATATACTATCTTGACAAGGGCTGGTTCCATTATTTTATGTGTTGTAGTGGCGTAGGTTAATGTCGATCTGAAGTCGATATAATCACAATAAACCTGAACTTGTCTTAACATCCAGCTCCCAGTTCTACAGGGGAGTTAACTGATATGGTAAAC
>JBPCNB010000025.1:0-6997 GCA_051001675.1 Nitrososphaeraceae archaeon
CTCAACACTCTGGTCAAACTGTCAAAATTGACGTGAAAAAGTTTGTCAATGCCTGCAAAAGGAACATTTCAAGAGTAAGCAATAAACTAGATGAATACCTTGCTAGTCCAGATGAAAAAAATATCCATGATATAAGAACCTCAGTTAGAAGATTTGATGCCTGCTACAAGACCTTACCAAAAAAAATTCGGAATAATAAGCAAGTAAGAACATATGTGGATAAAAGTAGAGAGCTTTTCAAGATAAATAGCCAGATTAGAGATTTTGATGTTATTACAGATCTAATTAGAAAGAATACTCCTGAGAATGGGAATGGAAATAAAATGGACCTTACAAAATTTGAAAATCGTAGAGCATCGAAACTGAAGGAAGCAAAAGTCGTTGCTGTGGGACTAAGGAAACTATCTGTACCAAACGTCGACAAAGGTAGTATATCTGCAGGAAAGCTAACCAAGAGATACAATAAGATGATAAGCAATTTTGGCAGTAGAATCCAACTAAACTTACCATTGGTAATAGCAGATGCTGACAAAGTGAATAAACTACACGAAATGAGAAAGGATTGTAAGAAACTAAGGTATCTTTTAGAATTAGTTCCACACGGTAAATCATCGGATAAAAACATGTCCAAATTAGAAGAAGAGCTTCAAAACATGCAAGACTTACTTGGAGCTATCCATGACTGTGATGCGACTGTTGCTCATCTCAAGCGACAGACAAAACGCCAAAGACGAAATGACATTATTGAACACATCGTCCAAGAGAGAAAAAGGAGATACGAAGACTTTCTCGTCCATTGCAAATCAGATATCACGAATAATCAGTATAACTCCCTATTGCTTAGCATACCACGACGTTCTAATTAGCTCTTATCCGAAAAAACATGAAACGCCTGCATTGAAAGAGATCTATAAAATTAAAAATATATGTATTTAAACCGCTGACAATATAATAAAGAATGTCGACAATCTACTCGATGCCTACCACGACAAACCTAAAGAGCTAGTATAGATGCCTATCTCTTTAAGCTCATTAGGTCCGGGGGCCAGTCTACCGAAAATAATCGATGTTTTGATAGAGATTCCAAAGGATAGCAGAATAAAATATGAAGCTGATTTCAAGTCAGGAATGTTACGAGTAGATAGAGTCCTGTCTGTGGCTGCATTATATCCATGCAATTATGGATTTATACCGGGAACTTTAGAAGTCGATTCCGAAGATCCTATAGATGTATATGTTTTAGGCGATACTTTGCTCCCGTTTTCGTTGATTTCATGCTATCCAATAGGAGTTATTTTAACAGAAGATCAAGATGGCAACGATTCAAAAATTGTTGCTGTTCCCCAGAAAAAAGTTTCGCCAGAATTTTCCAAAATCAAGGACGTAATTGCCCTTCCTACATTTTTTAGAGATAAGCTTGAACATTTTATAAGACATCATAAGGATTTGGAAGCTGGCAAGTTTGTAAAACGAATTAAATGGGAGGATAAAGGTGTTGCTGAGCTGACTATTCTGCAAGCAATAGATAGAAATCAGCAGAAGAAAAGTCATAGATAAATGAGGTGACATAGAATGTAACTGATACCTAGGAAGTCAAATGCATAAGATCTTTCTGATTACAAATAGGGCGGCCTCTTATATGCTGCTTGCAGGAATGCCTTTACATTAGGGAAAATGGAAGTGTAACTATAGGTTCTATATATGAAACTAATTAATAATACTACACAATATCAAATTCTCTAACCTATGTCCTTATATTCATATTCACCAAGGAGGGTAATCGATTTCCAGCGTTGAAAATATCAGTCATAGATCTTGGTTTCAATTCAGTCAAATTGGTGAACTATAATGTAGGCTCAGACAATTCATTCAAAACAGAGGAAGAATTCAGTGTAAAATCAAGACTTGGAGAAGGCTTTAGCAGCGATCAATTCTTGAGTGAGCGAGCCATGACACGAGTAATAGGGGCTTTAAAGCAATTCCGTGAATTTATCCATTTGAGGATAATACAAAACGTTTTACCTATAGCGACTAGTGCTGTTAGAGAAGCATCTAATCAACATAGATTCCTGCGGTTAGTACAAAAAGAAACAGGGTTCAGATTCAAGGTACTATCTGAAGAGGAGGAGGCATTATATTCCTATATAGGAGCGTCAAGGGCAATATGTCTACCTGAAGCCCTTTTTTTCGACTTGGGAGGTGGAAGCCTTGAAATGGTGTCGATTAAGGACTTTACGGTTAAAAAAATAATATCGCTTCCTCTCGGAGCTCTAAGGCTTTCAGAGAAATTTATCACGAAATCAGATGGAGTATTTGCAAAGAAAAATGCCTTTTTGATGGAAAAGGAGATCACTGACACCCTACCTACTTCGAGTGATCTAAAAATATCTAAAGGGATCCCTCTAGTCGGTATTGGTGGATCAGTTCGAACCATTGCGAGATATCATCAGAAAATCACGAAATATCCACTTACTAAACTGCATAATTATGTTATAGATTCTTTCTCACTTCAGTCATTAAGAAAAAATCTTTCAAAACTTAGCTATAGCGAAATAGCAGATATAGATGTCATCGGAAATAAGAGGGCATATAGTATCACTGCCGCCTCTTTAATAATTGAAAAGCTGATGCAGAAGCTTGAAATTGAAAGGATGAATGCAAGCACTCACGGACTCCGTGAGGGATACCTGTCTGAATATCTTAGAAATCCATTAAATATTTATTCACGTCGGCTAGATACAAAAAATATCCACAATTACGCTGAGGACCAATCAAGTACCAAGGTTTTGCCAAATATAATAAGCGAGTTCATGCGTGTGCTAATAAACTCTGACATAATAACTCCTGTAGAGTACCAAATCTTTGTCTATGCGAAGAAAATGCTGTCAGATCCTTCTATCGCACACGCCAACATAGATGTACTTTTTGAACTAATAATGAGTGAGATTTGTCCTATGCTTTCACACGAAGATCAGCTTGTTCTAGCTTTGTCGCTTGTTTATAGAAGGAAACCTAAAAATGCTGAAAAGTTGTATTCAACATACAGTGGTTTATTCGTTCGTCACACTAAGAGATCTATGCAAAGAGTTGCACTATGTGTAGATTTGAGTGAAATATTTGAAAGATATAAAGCTAGAGTTCAAGCCAGAATTCAATCAAATCCAGGTCAACGTCAGGAACTAGTGCTAAAGATCACGCCGAGTATTAGCCCTTTCCCGGAGCTAATCATAAGAAATAAAATAAAGTCCTTTGAAACTGCATCTGATGTTGTATTGAGTTATCTAATTTCTGGTATTCAAGAACGACCAAGAGAAACAGTTTCTAAATCCTTGATTTACAATGCTCTCAACTAATACCAGTCGTTAATAACCCAAGCGCTCCTTGCAAAGACCATTAAATTCATTTTTATAGATCAAATGCAAAGATGTATAAGATTAATTCATTATCATTGGCTGGGTTGCACTCCAATTTCAGGCAGCATCTTCCACCGCCTTGCTTATTTCTTTACATTTTTATTGCACATTGGTTGAACTAAAACTATTTTCATAGAATATTACTACTATGCTAAACATAGAGTCATGTCCATGATGGGTCATTATTGCCCATCAGCAGAGCTGACAATAATGGTTCTTAAATAATTCTGCTTACCAGCATTTATTTCAGAGGTACACTCTCTTGTTATTATTGTTCCAAATCCTATTCATTGGTTTTCGATGCCTTTGAATTATTTCGTTCTTAAAGGAATGAAGGGTAACACAATCGCCCAGTATTTGTTTTATTTCTGAGAGAGGGATATCATAATATGTAACTAATGTTCCCTCTATCGACCTTACCAAAAATGATTCGTTTAAACTTAACACTACATTACCAATCATAGTGCCATCAGATGTAAAAACATATTTGTCGTTTAAGAATGTATTTCTAGCTGATGCGGATGTAACATGCAAGTGTAGTCATACAGTTCTATTCTTGATCATATAACTGTGGCTAAAAAGAACTACATAGCTTACTTTAATTTATTGAATCTATACAATTGCAATACGAGCAAACTTGTAAATCTGACTATCCTGTCAAATAATATCCTATTCTCAGATAAACTAGGGTTCAACTATTTGGATAACAAATTTAATCTCTTGTCCTAGTCATTTAGATAACTTCCGTCCGCGGTCCGCTATTAATTACCCTCACATCGGGGACATGTCTTGCTAGGATGTGAGCGTCAAGAAAATCCTTTGAAAATTCGTTTTTATTATCTACTAAACCAGTTTAAAAATAAAAAGGTAGGACATCACTTGGGATGCGATTTATTCCTCTATTAACCTGTACTGTTTCCGCCAGACATCATTGCTGCACCGCTAGAAATTTGTCCCCGGATTTCTCCATTTGGATTTTGCTCAGTATGAATATTGACGTATGTTTCTCCGTTAGTCATTGCAGTTGCTAAATCTGTTAATTGTTTACCCGCCATTGGTCCTTCAAGTTTATCGGCTGTTATTGAGCCAGTTTCTGACACTTCATTGGTAGGAGAGTCGTGTGTGAACAATGTCACTACTACAGGGCCATTTTCGCCTTGTTTACCGCTATGGATATGTCCTGCAGTAACGGCTTCTATGTTCGAGGCATTAACAGTATACTCTACATTATCTCCCATTACAGTAAATTCAGCCATACCTGTTGCTTGAGAGTTTGTAGGTGGTACTTCTTCTTGGCCTGAAAGCTTAGCCATAAATTTTTGTTCTTGTGCAAATACTGAGCTTGTTAAGCTGGTTGCTATTCCTGCGGTCGCCAATGCTGCTATAAATGCGAACATGACTCCAATTATTTTGATAGACATTCTCTATTGTTGCACTGAATAGTATTTAATGAAATTCCCAGATCTTTCCCAAATTATACCCAAATGTAGTTGTAAGAACTTTAATATGACTACAACAGTTCTAATTAATCGTGCTGCCCATTTCTGGAGCATTTTCATATTCTTCATATTCTCACCTTTTTGTCATGATCTTTACAATTTAGTTTTCCATTAGGACGAGGTTTTCAAATATACATAAAGAAATTGCAATTTCAACAGGAGGGGTAAGGACTAGTGCCCGCAATGAAACGAAATAATAACAGCGTTGGCGGTGAATATTTTGATCCGCATTTCAAGAGAACATTATGGTATCGGATCAGTAGCACAAAGGGAGGTGTTAACAGGGCAAAGATATTAGATGTGATAAAATTTCAACCATCTAATGCTAATCATGCAAAGAAATACCAATTACAATACAATAGACGCTACAGAAATATCAGAACCTGCTGAAGAACTTCAAACTTATGTCTGTCCTAGATGCAGCAAACCAATGGAAGAGTTGGAGACACCAAAAGGGTATGCTACCACAATAGAGACCTACATGTTACATAATCCTTTTATCTCAATTTAGATCTAACTTTATTATGAACTATTTTCCCCCCAGGCCCTAACCGAAAGTGAATGTATAGGCCTGGAACCCTTTTCCTTTGACATCAATCACTATTGAATGGGCCCCCTAGTTATCGTGCATTGATAAATTGTATAATCTTTGGCCATCTATTGAAAACTTGCCCTCTTCTGACAAGTCTGCTCCACGATATTTGCTTTGAAGTGTTGATCCATCTTCAAAGATAGAAACTTCGCCCGTCCCTCCTGCAACCATATTTACAGATTTTGCAGAATATACTAACGAAATACGACCAGTTTTACTCTGCAATTCCATATTATCAGCATTATTCTTCCATATTCCATCGAGGTAGATGACATTGGGTTTAATATCAGAATCAATTTTAGATAGAGAATAATCCACGGTTTGGTCTGGCTTAAATCCTTCTGGATTTCCCAAAGGCGCTCTAGCAAATTGATATCCAAAGTACAGTTCTGGTGAGTTTATTTTAGAGAAGTCCACGGATTGGACATTTTCTGGTGTTATGGTTGTTCCTGTGACTGTGTTATTATTTGAGCTAGAAAGACCATTGTCAAGACCAAGTTTAGTACTACGTTCCTGAAGAAGAGACTGAATAACCTTTTCAGTTTCAGCATAACCTCCTTCGCCTATATGATCATATCTTATGTAGCCTTCGTTATCAACTATATATTTCCGAGGCCAGTACTGATTTTGATATGCATTCCATGTACCTTTGTCGTTATCTTGAATTACAGGATAATTTATACCAAACCTTTCTACTGCTTCCTTTACATTATCTATATTCTTCTCAAATTCAAACTCCGGTGCATGAACTCCGACTATTGCTAAACCTTTATCTGCATATTTTTCATTCCAATTAACAAGGTATGGAATAGTTCTTATGCAATTAATACAGCTGTATGTCCAAAAATCTACAAGTACAACTTTCCCTTCGAGGTCAGACAGACCTATTGGCTTGGTATTTATGTATCCTGTGACCCTGTCAAACTCAGGTGCTTTCTTGAACTGTGATTTATCAATTGAAAATTGTGCTTTCTTGATAGTTGTCGTCGCTGTATCATTGTTATCATCGTTACCTTCTTGTACTACCTGTATTGCAGGAACAAAATTGGTTGTTCCTTTTCCTTGACCAGATACTGCCTTATTGAGTTCAGGACTATTGAAATATACAGCAAAGCCTACAATCAAAGATACTACTCCAATCGCCATTACTAATGCACTGAAATTGTCTTTATTCATCAAAATCCTCTCTCAAAGTTAATCAATTCATTTGCCAGTGGAAAATTTCCAAGCAATGATATCTGATCTGTAAACACAAGTATTCCAAGCACAATGAGCAGTGCACCCATAGCAGGATTGAAATACTTTAGATACTTTACCATTTTTCGTATTATTCCTGTAGCTTGTGAGAAAAAAGCCCCAGTTATTACGAAAGGAATTCCAAGCCCAATGGCATATGCTAGTAATGAATTATATGCTGCACCTGGAGCTGTGGCTGCCAAAGTAAAGGTACTACCCAAAATAGGGCCAACACAAGGAGTCCATCCAGCTGCAAA
>JBPCNB010000026.1:0-1417 GCA_051001675.1 Nitrososphaeraceae archaeon
CTATTAACCACTTGTACAAATCTGTCAAGCATCTGTTGATCATTGTAAGCATTGTTTTTCTTTTCAGAATCATGACTCCAACCCATAATAGAGTATTTGTTTGTGGTACAGTCTGAACCATCACCACAAGCTAGGAATGCAAGTGGACCTGTTGCTGTCCTGGCTAGGTCGTAGTGACTAGCCACAATATTAAGGACGGTTGGGTCATCTGAACCACCATTGAAAGGATATGCAAAGCTCTTAGGATTTATTCCCTGGTCAAGAAGACATTGCTTTGACTGAGCTACCTCATATTCAACTGTTTGGGGAGGTAGCTTAGAAAGATCATCATGGTTCATTGTATGAGATGCTATATCATGACCTTCTTGTTGTAATAATTTTATTTCTTCCCAGGTCATCCTGTTACCTCCATTCCCTACATAGTTGCATACAATAGAGAATGTTGCCTTAAATCCATATTTATCCAAGATGGGTTTAGCATTTGAGTATTGGCTCTTATAGCCATCGTCAAAAGTAAGGATAACTACTTTCTGGTTACTGTTATTGGGTAGCTGTTGAGAAGCATAAACATTGCTGGAAAAACTTCCAACTAAAGCCATGGTCATGACTAAAGACGCTAAGAGGGCAAACAGCCTTTTCACATGGTCGAGACTTGAATATAATATATCTTGTGTTCGTATCTAATAACAGATACTTTTCATCAGGTTTTGATTCCTGGTGTTTTGACTTAGCTAAACACACAGTAAGAGACTAAATCGCTAATAGGAGGTCAATACAGTGGAAAATACATAAGATTCTTACCTTAAGATTAGCAGTTGCGTGTTGGAAATGACACAATAAATTGAGTTTTTGAGATTAGTTTTATAGGTTATGGAAATAACAGAGAAATATTCTACAAATCTTTATTAGTATTATGTATCCTTAAGAATAAGAATGATAGGTATACACCTAAACTTCTTGGATCTTCTTACTGTTGTCTCTATTATTCTAGTGTCTATGATCCTATTTTAGTATCAGTTGATCGACGCTAGGCTGACATCTACAACAAACAATCCAATCCGAGGATTCTAATATTTCTGCTAGTTTAACTTCATCATCAGACACTAAATCAAACAAAACCAAACTCTACCATGGCGATCACTAAATCCCTTCAAAATAATAGCAGGCAAGATTCAGCTTTCTCTTCATCTATCCCAACTCAGAATACGTAAAGCAAAGTACAAGATTCAGCTCTTCCATAATATTGTGAAGTAGTTGATAATAAACAATTAATGGAGGAAAATATGACCAAAAACATATTGTAAAAGGCTTTTTCTTGTTAACTATACTGAGGTTTACTTTGCATAATTCTTTGCTCCAGTAAAGTCAATCATAACGCAAGGTTCATCTCCTATTACCCAAGCATTATGTCCTGGTG
>JBPCNB010000027.1:0-2956 GCA_051001675.1 Nitrososphaeraceae archaeon
GTTCTCTAGTTAGTCAGTTAGCTAGATAGTCAGTCAGTCTGTTTCCTTATGCATTTATTTATTTAATACCGTTGGACCTGCTCTCTGAATGTCCTTGGGCATCTTGCCGAATTTTTCAAAGTTTTTCACAAATAGCCTCGCCAGTTTTTTTGCAGAAGATTCGTACTTTCTTTTATCTGGCCAAGTATTTCGTGGGTAAAGGATTTCTGTTGGGGCTCCAGGGCAAGATACAGGAATCTCCAAGTTGAATATTCCATCGTTGACAAAGTCGATTCCCTCTAAACCTCCCGTTAATGCAGCCCTTGCCATTGCCCTCGTATCTTTCAAGTTTATTCTGCTTCCTACACCATAAGGTCCTCCGGACCAACCTGTATTGACTAGGTATACCCTCGTGTGATGTTGGTCAATTTTACGTCCAAGCATCTCAGCGTATACTTTAGCATGTAAAGGCATAAAGGGAGCACCAAAGCACTGAGAAAAAGTCTCTTTTGGTTCAGTTATCCCCCTCTCTGTTCCGGCCAACTTGCTAGTGTATCCGGACATAAAATGATACATGGCAGCCTCTTTACTCAATTGTGCAATAGGAGGCATCACTCCAAAAGCATCAGCAGTTAAAAAAATGATAACTTTTGGGTGGCTTGCAATGCTTGGTATAAGTGAGCCAGTGATAGAAGCAAGAGGATATACAGCACGAGTGTTTTCAGTAAGATTTCCATCAGAAAAATCTGGTTCTCGGCTTCCATTTTTGACTACAACATTTTCCATAACAGCGCCAAATCTTATTGCATTCCAAATTTGAGGTTCGTTTTCCTTTTTCAAATCGATACATTTGGCGTAACAACCACCTTCGAAATTGAAAATACTGTTATCAGACCAACCATGTTCATCGTCACCTACAAGCCTTCTTTCAGGATCAGCAGATAGCGTAGTTTTTCCGGTGCCAGATAAACCAAAAAATAATGCACTATTACCATCCTTACCAACATTAGCGGAGCAATGCATAGGAAAAACGCCTTTCTTTGGCAAAATGTAATTTAGTGTAGAGAACATTGCCTTTTTTATTTCCCCTGCGTAAGATGTTGAGCCGATAAGAATAATCCTCTTTTTGAAGTTTAAAATGATAAAAGTCTCTGTCCGCGTGCCTTCATTTTCTGGTATCGCTCCAAAGTCATTTACGGACAGAAGTGTGAATTCTGGTTCATGATTTTTAAGCTCCTTCTGAGTAGGGCGTATAAAAATTTGGTTTGCAAAAAGACTATGCCATGCTTTATCAGTTATCGCTCTTATTGCTAATGTTGTATCAGGGTCTGCTCCAACAAATCCGTCAAAGATGTAAAACTCTTTTCCCCGCACATTTTTTTTCATTCGAGTAAAAATCTTTTCAAAATTAGCCTCAGAAATTGGATGGTTTATTTTCCCCCAATCAATATTATTGTGAGTTGTTTCGTCGTCAACGATGTAGCGATCATCAGGAGACCTTCCTGTAAATTTTCCTGTTTTCACTGCTAGTGCTCCGGTAGACGAAAGGGTACCTTCTGCCTTCTGAATGGCGATCTCTATTAGCTGCGGTACAGACAAATTTCTGTTCACCTTGCCAAGTCTGATATCCATCTCCTCAAGTTGCGACATACATCTTGTCGGCGCCACCTTCGGGTTGTCCCCATTCATTGCCTAATTAGAAATTAAATGTATATTTAATTGATTTCCTATCATCATATAGATAAATTAACTAAAAAAGGGAAAGTTCTTTTTAATTGCGCTCTTCTGTAATATCTTTCTAAAACCTATTGCAGGCTAGTGCAGGAGTGGCAACTTTCGATACAAGGTATCGCAACGGCACAAATCAACGATTGAAAAGGTAGAGGTACCGTAATACCTAAGAAGATACTGCAAAAAGGTAAGGTAAGCACATTAAAAGTGGAGTGCGTCCATTAGCACATCAGAGGGACCTTGCCTACCCCAAAAAGATCAGTATTGATTGAATTAATTTATAAGAATATACTATTTACCACCAACAATAAACATATTGGAAAGGTCTTAGAGAGAGCTATATTATACCTGTCTCAAGACTGATTTTTAACTTTAACCATAGAGGATAAATCGATATTAAAGAATGTTTTAAGAATGGCAATATAGGTCGCTACGGGGGGCGGGATTTCATCTTCGCATGCTACGCCTGAATTCCAGGCATTAATCCACATAATCATGCTATGTAACATGTTTAAAAATCTCCGGTATTTTCCTTGAACGACTTCCAAGGAATCGATATACCTTTCAGACAATAACCATGAGGCGGTAAAATCAATACAGGGTGTCCCGTAAATTGCATTAATCTGTTCAGGTAAATTATTAGCATAGTTAAACGGCTTTTTGCAGACAAAAAATGGGAATTTAGCTTTGGTAGGTATCATTAATTCTAGGGGTGACCATATTGTTACAACTCGTGCCCCATTCTGCAATTCTTTCTCAAATCGCCTAGTCATTTGACGAATAATCTTAGAATCGGTAAACCAAAATAGTATTACTGTAGCTTCAGAAATTGATACTTTTCTAATATCCTGGTTTATTATGCGAGCGTTTTCTATACCTTTTATTTTCGAACGCGTCTTGATAGCCAATGTCCTTCTCATCTCTATACCAATAGATTTGTTGACATTGAATTCTGTTGCTGCTATTTTCACGGTGTTATTCGCGCCACAACCCAAATGATAAAAGATATCGGTTTTCCGCAGCCGAGCGAATTTAAATAAGTTTCTGATTACATTGTCGGGCAAAGTCACATCTTCGCCCTTCAACACTGACTGAGGTAATGTTGAGAGGAAATGTTGTATCTTCAACGATTATTCAAATCCCTATTAGGTAATTTCCATGTATATATAGACTGGTAACATAAGATAATATAAGATAAGATAAGATTAGATAATTATTTTATGTTGTTGAGCTCATGGTAGTATGA
>JBPCNB010000028.1:0-3661 GCA_051001675.1 Nitrososphaeraceae archaeon
TGTAACCACATCTAAGGATAGTGAATATGGTTGGATCCTTCGCGTGTTTGTTTTTGTTTGATTTACATGTTTTATATTCTAGTTGATTCAGATAGAGATGTACAGATATCGTGTTAGGACCAGTGGAATTTGGGCTTGGTCAGCTGCTATCATTGCGATAACATGAAATTCTACGAATCTAGTAATTACGGCCTTCTTGGCTACCAGATCTTTTTTGATGATATGCGCTTATTTTGTCTAATGTCTTTGTGAGGCTATTTGACGACCATTACTG
Organism: Nitrososphaeraceae archaeon; assembly: GCA_051001675.1. Lineage (GTDB taxonomy): Archaea > Thermoproteota > Nitrososphaeria > Nitrososphaerales > Nitrososphaeraceae > TH5893. Next base: position 275 of record JBPCNB010000028.1, read on the forward strand.
GACAATGGGTATGCTTTATGATTCCTGCTGCTACACTACCAAGAAATAACTTCTTGATACCAGATCGTCCGGATGTTCCAATAACTATTGTATCTATGAGGTTCTTTTTGGCATAGTCTGCTATAGCTGATTCAACAGATGTACTAGTACCGACTAGTTCAGCCCTCGTTAATTGAACCTTATTTTGCTCTGCCACTACCTTTATTCTATTAAACCATTCCTTTGTATCAGCCCTCATCTCGTCTAAAATAGCCTTATGTTCTTCTGGTGTCTCAAGATCGTAGATCCCATACGAATACATGTTAACAAATCCGCTATGCTGTACAACATGTATTACCCACAACTCCGCATTAAATTTTCCCGCTACTAGAATGGCATAGCTTGCCGCATGCATTGATGGTTCTGAACCATCTATGGCCGTCAATATTTTTGAAATAGTATCAATAGGTGCTATCTCTGCCGTGGATTCTTGAATTATATAAATGAGATTATATATATGGTTAACCGAAATTATATTTTATAAAACTCTACATATTGCCATTTCTCAGCTTGTGGAACTGGTAAGTAATTGGCGCAGTTCGTAGTATTCAAAACCTTCTTTGATTGACTCAATTTATAGGTCTTGTGCCTTAATTACGAAGTAACTGCAAGGTCAGCACTACCGAAGAGAACAGAAAATGGCCTACACCATATTAGTACAGTGTCATATTTAGTCAAGACTACTTCTGAAGGTATATTATAATTTTGATTACCATTATTAGCTTTTAACTTTCCCAAACTTACAAAGTCTGAAGCGCTTTTGTCTGTTGCAAGATATACATATAGATCAGGCCCATTAGTAACTCGTAGATTTTCCAGTCTTAGGATATTGCTCCCGTCTTGTAGTGGAATTACTTTTGCCATTCCTTCTGCATTATGTATTCCATCTCCAACACCTTCAAAAGAACCTGTTCTCAATGCGTTTGGTGTAGTATTAGTCACAGATGATGTTGTATTCTGTGGCAGTTGTTGCTGTTGCAATAGTATTTGATCCATAGACTCGTCTATGCTATGATTTACTCTCGCTGATACAGCCATAATTGTATCTCTTTCTTGGGAGCTCATTTGCTTTGCTGCCTGCATTTTTTCTTCTTCATTCATTGATATGAATCTCTGATATGATTCTGATTGTAGTGCGCTTGTAGGTAGAGGCTCGTTAACCTGAGTCGAAATAAATAATGGAGATACAAGGTAAACAGCCCCTGCACCTGCAATAATAACAACTACTGTAACTATAACTGCAATCTTAGAGCGTTTGTGCATTGATTTCAACCTCCAACATCATATAGTCTAAAATAATGGCTTTCTAAATTTAGAACCACATATACTACATTGCTTATTCCTAAATTCTGCACCACAGGATAAGCAGATATACTTGACTCTCGTTGTATCATCAGCTGTAAATTTACCAATATTTACAGCTCGTCTATAATTAACAAGATTCGTTCTGCGATTATTGCTATCTATTCTTCTAATATAGAACGTGAAACAAACAAAGAATAAAGTATTAGCCATGAATCCTATTAAGAACCCAAAGAAATATGATACTAGAAAACATAGAGCAACACCAATTCCCATGATTAGTAGTTGTCTTTTCAATATTGGTTTTATAATGTTGTTTATTCTATTCATCTTTGTTTGCAAACCAGAATATGGTTCTAGCTTATCAAGATATTTCCAAATTGTATCCATATTAATACCAATTTAAAGTAAAGCAGTCATATGATCTTGCCTACTTTTTATATTAAATCTTGCGCACAATGGGGTAATGCCAGACCCCAATGCCAAGCGTATACTGTGGTACCTTTTTGCGGGCTCTAGGGGTGGTATAAACAGAGCCAAAATTATCGATTTACTTAAAGAGCATCCATATAACATGAATCAACTGGCTGAAGCATTAAAACTTGATTACAAAGCAATTCAACACCATATCTCTGTTCTTGAGAAGAATAATATAGTTAATAAAATTGGAGAGAAGTATGGGGTATTGTATTTTGTTTCCAATTACCTTGAAGCAAATATTGATGCTTTCAAGGAAATAAGGTCTCAAATGAAAACGAAAAGGCCTTAAACTATTATCTTACCCTTTTCCTTCGGATCATTTCCTGATTTGGAATAGATATGGATAAAAGTAAATAAGCGAATTTAATTTACTTCTCCTTAACTAACTTGGAGCCTCTTATTACTGCCAATGCAATAGTCGCATTAACAAATATTGCGATTTTGATTGCATTACTTGTACTGTATGTAAGAGTTTACAAGAGTAGTAGGGCCAAATTTACCATAGGTCTAATGCTTTTTGTAGGTTTATTAATGCTGCACAATATAATTGCAGTATATGGATATTTCATGATGGAACCACTATATGCTGAAGCATTAATTCCTTACTTTTTGGCCACACATATAGCGGAATTAGCTGGATTGTCAGTATTACTGAGAATTACTTTGCTATAGAACTTGGATAATGGCATGAAACAAGAATTGGATCCAATATGGATATGATTTGGAAATAAGTATTAATCCGATCAATTAACAAAAGCACTATTCATGGTAGAAGTAAATATACTAGTTTCTGCACTAGCAGGTACAGGTTCATTTTTCTCACCTTGCATCCTTCCAATATTGCCTGCATTTATCTCCTATCTCTCTGGAACTACCATAAATGAAGTTCAAAGTTCAGAAACTAATAGTAATTTTAAAGGCCATGCATTAACAATTAGAAAGTCAACCAGACTTAATATTTTTCTCAACACCGTGTATTTTGTTCTTGGTTTTTCACTAATATTTGCAGTACTTGGTGTCATTTTAAACAGTGTGCTTTCTACAATTGGAGTGGGATTTCAAAGCACATTACAATCAATTGGAGGTATAGTTATCGTCTCATTTGGAGCATATCTCATTCTATCTACAAAGTTAAGAACTTTGAACTTTGAGAAAAAAATGACTAAAATACCAAGATTTAAGACAAGCTATATCACGTCTTTTGTTTTCGGGGCAGCGTTTGCAGCTGGATGGACTCCTTGTGTTGGCCCTATTTTGGGTAGTACCTTTACTTTGGCAGCCACAGCTCCAGGTGCGGCATATAATTCATTACTAGCATATGCCGTTGGGCTTGGAATTCCTTTCCTAATAACTGGGGCTTTTTTCTCACAAGCTACAGGAATAATCCGGAAGATGGTAAAGTATCTAAAGTATTTCAATCCTGCTATGGGTGCACTGCTTATTGCCCTTGGAATACTTGGGTTTACAGATCAGATATCATTGCTTGGAAATTTTCCACTAGCAAATGAATTGATTAACTTTGAGAGAGGAATTTGAATGAATAAAGACAATTTCAGTGCATTAGTA
>JBPCNB010000029.1:0-3090 GCA_051001675.1 Nitrososphaeraceae archaeon
CTCACAATCTTGATCATCATGATAATAATTTCCCGACCTTGATCATCATCATCATAATAATTTCCCGATCCTGCCGCCTATAGCCTATGGCTTCCATAGAGGAGTCGACGACGACAGTTGCAGGACCCTCTTTGAAGGTCATATTTAATTCACAGGTCTTGTAATAGCAAGAATATAGGAAATTATTCCCTTTAGTTGAGATCTAGTGGCCTGAGGATTGACCATTAAATCGCTAGTCATCTTCGACCTAGCACCTGTATTACTCCCTCATAAAGCACTCATTCAATACGTTTGTTTTGCACCAATATTTATTGATTTTTCAATCCAAAATCCCGTGTCTTTTTATCATGAATGAAACCTCTCCCCATGGATGGTAAGAGCTTTTGACTAGTTGAGCACGAAAAATCCCTGGCTCTGTTACGATACGGCTCAAGTGAATTCCATAGGTTGTGGCATGACCCATGATATTACCTCCATATGGTTTGCATGATTCGTCCGGGTCTATTGTGGAATCTGGAACAGTAGTAGCTTGATTTGTTACTACTACCGCTAAATTATATTTCTGAGCTAGTTGCCTAAGGCTCATCATGAATTTATACAGTTTTTGTTGTCTCTCTGAAAGCATTTTACGCCCCACATATTCAGATCTATAAAGAGCGACAGGAGAATCGACAACAATCAATTTGACTCTTCTACTTTTCTCAGATTCATTTAGGTCATGGTAAATGTCCTTTTCTATTAGTAGTTCTTGCTCATCAACACTAGTTGGGATTTTCAGTATTATATTTTCAAGAGTTAAATTGACATCAAACCCTCTGGCTGTGGCAATTTGCTCTATTCTTTCAGGTCTGAAGCTACTCTCTGTGTCTATATAGATACCTTTACCATCAAGGCCACCGTAAGCCTTATTCTGTGAAACTATACTGGACAAAATGTGGCATATCTGAGTTTTACCTGAGCCAGATTCACCGTAAAATTGCGTAACTGCTTTTGTTTCTAGTCCTCCGGCAAGTAATTCATCTAATTTTTCAGAACCGGTGGAGATTCTTTCTATACTCCTACGCCTATTATTGAATATTCGGCTGCGTTCAATTATTTGGCTCTTTTCCTTTGAGTAAATTCTTTAGCTCCTCAATTTCATTCTTCATAATATCTTGTCGATTTTGTAGGCTACACTGCTTTTGTTCTATATCGGCTACTCTTCTTGGCATGGCCATATAATCGGCACATGCACGTGGATCATTAAACTCAAATTCCCCCTGTCTTTTCGGCTTTGAAGCATTTACCTTGCCAATGCCGTCTACTGTTATCTGACCTATCTTTCTACTAAAGGCCTTTGCGATCGGATCATACACTACCCATTCTCCCTTAGACGACAATTCAAGTCTTCCAAACTTCATGTGTAGTCTTTCTTCTAGTTCTTGAGCAATCTGCATACAATCCTGTAACAGCTTGATACGTAGGTTTTCTGGGTTATCTCCATCTAATGGAGGTGGAATAAATTCAATGGTTGGATTATTACCATGATTAATGTGTAATTTGATACCATTTATCTCATTGCAGTATTGATTCCAGTTATTCATCTCCACCTTATGCCAGTCGACAGGAATCGAAGGCATGCTGGTTATTGGAGCTTTGAAGCGAATGTTCTCAGCTCTACACATCCTAGTATCAATTATGTCTGGATTTGCATACATGGCGACAAAATTTTTACCCGCCTGCGTCATCTCAAATCGTTTGAATGCATCACGTCCATTTTCTTTTATATAAGTCATATTCTGGGCCTTATGGAGGTAATAAAATACGTGTGATTTATTTATTCGAAGAGATTCAGCAATTTCAGATGATGTCTTTCCTGAGTCTACCATCTTTAGTATTGGTAGTAGTAAAGTTAAAGATTTGGGATAAAACTTTGAACTAGGCTTCATCTGTTACAGTTACTTCCTTTTTTTTCTTAACGTATGTTAATAGTGGAGCAAGAGATCTACATGTTGCAGCATTTTAAATATACCATGACGCCTTTTTCTTGTAGACTCTTCTAGTGTTGGATGTGTGGTTGATTCAGTAATTATTTTACCGCAACAAGAACATGAAATGCCGTGTGAAGCTGGGGCCTTATGATCAGTTTGGAACCCTGTCTCTAACGCTTCTTCTTTACTTGTACGTGTATAATTATAGATCTCATTCAGATCAAGGCTGATCCATCTAGACTTAGGAAACTTGTACATTCTGTCCTTGCCTCTTATGTATTCTCACAGTGGTTCGACAATGTGGACATAATGTGAAGTATGGATTTTGTCCACGGTATTCCCATTTGTGCGAACACCGCTGGCAGTGCAGCGGTTTTATGTTTACTTCTTTATTAGACATTTTGTGGCAGGGATAAATGTTCATCCTTTAAAAGGAGTTGAAGCCGTGATTCCGTCACTCCTTGACTGATTATAGGGTTGCGGAGCCATAATTGCAAAATAGCCCGATCGACGACTAGTTGTAATAGCTATAGTAACACAATTGACCTGTTAAGATATTGGAGTAGTTCCTCTACTTCGTGCACTGCGGACGTATCTAATCCAGCCGAATTTTGGATCTACACTTTTGACTTCATTATTATCTGATAAGAGAGGCACGAAATCGTTTGATTTCACTTAGTTCTTTTTGAGTATCTGCTTGAACTTCCTTCATAACTTTCATCTGTTCCTTCATACCTTTCATATCATTGAGATACTTTTTCTTCCATTCTAAAACCTCTGAATCCCTTTGCTTTTTTTCTTCTATGGTTTCACTATATGCACTATATGTCAATACCATTCTGCAATTAGCACAGAACTTTGAATCTGGCTTGTTTGACTCCATACAATTGGGACATTGTTTTGGTTTTAATTGATCTATTTGTTGATTTTTGGGTACTATTCCATATGCTTCTAACAGGCTTTCACTTGATTCATTTCCAAAATAATGGAGATACTTCTGAGGCATTTGCGAACCAATCGACCATCCCGCATGTTGTCTTAAAATATTCTCAGGAAGTATTGTAGACTTTTCTGTAAGCGCAGAATGTCTTCTAACATAGGGATTCCATGGCTTTTTCAG
>JBPCNB010000030.1:0-2578 GCA_051001675.1 Nitrososphaeraceae archaeon
GGATAACCCTGAGAAGCCTGCACCAACTATTGCTACATCGAACACCTCTTGTTCTATTTGATTGTCTTGACGTTCCTGCTTCGTTTCATCGATGATATTGTGACTGACCTGTTCGTTGGTCAGTGTGAATTTCTTGCTAGTATCATATTGGGAGTCGAAGTCGTTGAATGTCGAGGTTGCCACGTCTGCTTCTCTATACAAAAACCGCGGATATAAAAGTTCGCTGAAAACATATCAATCCACAAACTGTTTACTTTCGTTCAATTCATAAATGCTAATTGCGTCTTCCAAGTATTGGTAACAAGTCGCATGGAAGAGTCGATAATTTGAAATCTGAAATCGGAAATAAAACTGATATATACTAAAATGCTCTATATTTTGTCATGAGCGATAAAGAGGATGAACTAGATTCAGCTCAGAAGAAGCAGGACAATGTTGGGGAAGCAGCATCAAACCCTGAAACAAGCGGCCCGGCAGAGAATGTGCGTAAAAAGGCTGCAAAGATGACCGATAAAAGCCAAGATGCAAAAGAACCTGCCTAATGAAACATCTGTCTACTCACATCCCCTTTTTCTTTGATATTGGGAATTGGATTGCTATCAGCGAGATTACGTTATGCTCGTATAGTCGTATCGCAACGAGCGATTCCCGTAGCAAATAATAATTATTTCTATACTAATCTTAGTGATCTGCATATAAAGAATTTGATGAATATTATATCAGTATGACATCATCAAATGACTCCACTCAGAATATACCACAGGAAGCAACAAAGCTAAAGAAATTGTCAAAGGTGAAAAGCCGTTACATGGAAATGGAACAGTTCAAAGACTCTGATCATCACACTGGTTATTTCTGCTACAATTGCATCTACTTTATGAAACCAAATCATTGTGCTATTGTTACAGATGAAGGCCCTGATGTGCATGGCAAGGCTTCAGGTGAAATAGCACGACATGGAATATGTGCACTATGGGAACCTAATGAAAAGGAGATGCGTTAAATCCATATACATATACGAAGAAAAAATTCTTCCCGAGTATTTTTTTAACTTGTTTGAATTATAAACTGAAAACAGAACCTTTTTGGTTATTCTTTGTCTTAATAGCATATACTCCACCAGCCGCATAAGCAAGAGATACTAAAATGCGAGACAACATTATTGCAATATCTCCTCTGATTACAACTATACTTGAATATACTTCAAATGTAACAGGAATTGCGGCTAATGAGACCAGGCCAACGATTAATTGTTCATGGCTACTTATGCCATTATACCTTTTTAGCAGAAGGTAAGTGGAGATATTCCCTAATCCAATACCAACCAACACTAAATAGGGTAAAAGGGAAGGAAATATCGCTATTGTAGCAAATGGTCCTGCCCAGCACACCCCATTTAGTACTTTGGTATTCGTTGACCATCTTAAGCTATTTTTCATTCTGCTTTGGAGAGCGTAAATTAGATTGCTTTTATTATGAAATAATGAAACGAACGTAACTGCAAAGCTTCCTATCCATATGATCACATAATAATACAAAGGTACTTTGTTAAGAGAGGCGATTTCGCTAACAATTGCAGCCAGAGCAATGGATATAGCTATAAAAATGAAAAAGATTCCGAATATTGAGTGCTGTTCGTTGTTATTATTTTCACGTGGATCTGGTTGCAAGATGATTTTTCACTCTAGCTTTATCATTCCTTTAAATAATAAGTTTCAATTTCACTTATTGATGTACTAAGCTTTTAGTATGATAATGCTTGCCCTTTTTTCTTCTTTTTATGTGCTTTTGGGTACAGGTTCCACCATAATAAAATTGGGACGCCCTAGAAAAGTTAACCAAAGTGTAACAGTGTTTAATGATTCACTACATGTATATCAAACAATTATTCACTCATGCTGAGACCTAGCAATGATTTCCGCAATACCTTTAATTATCAATAAATAACAACTTTCTGGTTTAGAATAACTACTAAATGTGGCATATATTAAAAAGGGATGTGACACAGTATCAAAGAGATTAAATAAATATGGAAAAGACAACGGGCCGATTGGTAAGAGAGAGCAAAACTGCTATTGATATTGGACTTGCAAAAGAAGCTCGTCATGGTGTGATTGAAATTCTCAATAGAATACTTTGTGATGAAAATATGATTTACATAAAGACTAAGAACTATCATTGGAATGTGGTTGGACCAGATTTTAGTGAAAGACATGCTTTCTTTAGGGCGCAATATGAGGCACTCGATGAAATTATAGATGAGGTAGCGGAAAGAGTTCGTGACCTTAATGGAAAATCTTTAGGTACGTATTCTGAATATCTTGAGCATGGCAGACTAAAGGAATCACCAGGGGATTATCCAGATGATATGACAATGATCTCGAATCTCGTGGCAGATCATGAACAGATAATTAGAACTTTGCGTAAAGAAGCAGACAGATGCGAAGATGAATATCATGATATGGGTACCAATGATTTTTTGATCGGGACTATGGAAAAGCATGAAAAAATGGCATGGATGTTAAGAGCTCATTTGGCTACCGGATAGTGGGATTACAAAGAATAGTCACGATAATCT
>JBPCNB010000031.1:0-1106 GCA_051001675.1 Nitrososphaeraceae archaeon
GATTAAAGGCGAACCTGCAGAACTAAAACGTAGAGGTTTGAAGATTACCAATTACACTGAAACAGATGGAGCAGGTAGACCTCTAAAGAAGAATAGGTGGACATTAATAGAATGGTCTCAGCATCACCAATCCAGCGAGTTAACACATGTGCATATTGTCCTAAGAATAAAATCCACATCATTGATCCTAGATCTTATCCTAATGATGTAATCGCTGAAAAGTATTCTAATGGCAAATGGATCTGCGGTAATTGCCAAGAGAATAATATTAAGAAACGAATTGCAGAATCTAAGAAAAGAAGAGGCATAACGGCATGAGTGAACATATAGGCGAAGAATACAGATATTTAGTCAGTCAGTCGATGAAGATAGATGACAATATTTAACGGAATCGGTAATATTCATCCTGACACGGAGATAGAATGCGAATATTCGATAAGTGCAAACTGTCTTGAAGAGTCTATCGCAAATGATAGGCGTTTCGAACGCGTGCACAAGAAACTTAATGATGATAAGATTGTAACCGTTATTATCTGTCATTCATGTGCAAGACAATTATGGTCCCAAGGTGAATTAGTTGCAATTCAGAATAATAGGATACCAACATCCGCACGTTACGAATTTGTAAATAATAGATTAGGATAGTTAGTTTCTGTCAGCCAATTCAAGTTAAGAAAGACTGATAGCAGTCATAACACCCAGAAATACCACGAATGCACCTACTACCATCCACAATTATTACGATCTCTTTTATCTGCGAGACATTTTTCATTATCTATTTCTAGTGGTGGGGTTGTCATCTATTTTTTTCCTTCGATTTCCTTAAACTCTACACAATCACAGGGGAATTGTTTGTCTTTTTCAAGCATACAAACTCCCAGATGTATCTCTCTTTTGTGTTAACAGTTATGGCATAAGTCGTAACCAGAATAGGTATCAATTTTCAGTTTGACTCTTGTTTTTTTCATTTCTTTCTTATGCTTCATATTCAAATCTCGTCTTGAGTTTCAAAATAAAATTCGTCACTTTTACTCATTAATAATATTATTCAAGTTCTGATATAGATATCTTCTGAGCATGTCATTTCTTTTTATTCAACCTTATAC
>JBPCNB010000032.1:0-6542 GCA_051001675.1 Nitrososphaeraceae archaeon
AGTTGTCTACCTCGACTGATGCTGCAATTGAACCCAACATAATGACCATTATGTATATCTTCTTTAGTCTCTGAATTTCTACTTCTTTCGGTATTAGTGCTGGTATCTGGGCCATCGTTAGGTGAAATTTCGACTATCTCATATATTAAGTTCGCACGGGCAGATTTCTCAAATATTCTAAATTATTAATCTGATCCGAATAAGTATCTTCAAAGATCTATAGTAAAGAGTATCATATTTAAAATAATAACAATTGGCTATATGATTATCATCGATGCTAACCTCTGAGGCTTATCTTAATCGGAGAATTCGTGTTCTTAGCAAAACATATATCTTTGTTTGTTTAGGGAAGGGTAGATACTATATATGATTAAGAGCAAGACGTTGATAGTGACGACTCTTGCAGCAGTAACAGTTCTTTCTGCAATAGCTGCTTACATACCGAGCATCCCCCAAGCCGACGCGCACGGTGTCCAGGCACAGCTTCAAAGTAGATTTATAAGAATCGAAGATGAGACATGGTCTGCACAAACATTAAACACAGGAGACGAATTAACTGTCACCGGCACGCTACAGAGCTTGGTGAATAGGCCACTGAGAGGATGGTTGTCCGTGTTCAGCGAGTCAACTAATGCTGGCAATAGATGGGAGTTTATCTCAAGAGATCCGCCAGGTAACGTGTTTGAGATCCCTCCTCAAGGCACCATACCTTATGAACTGACAGTCAAGGCACTAGAACCGGGAATATATCATGTTCACACACAACTTAATGTTGCAAATGTAGGTCCAGGATTAGGTCCAGGTCAAACTGTTCAGGTGTCAGGTGAGGCAATATTGAAACCGGTGCCGTGGGGTAACGTGGCTTATCAGATGATCGTGATTGGTGCAGGACTTGGAGTGACTTTTGCGACAAGACCATGGCAAGTCATATAGGCAGTAAATAGAAAGAACGGCAAGTACAAACGTCCAAAAGAAACACAACTCTTTTTTTCTTTATTTATTTTTATTTACCTAGTCAAAGCTCTCTTATTATTGACCCTTAGTTCGGGCGTGAAAGGCATTCTTCTTATAACCATTTTAGTTGCACAGCGCATAGCTTGAACTACAGTCATGCACTTACCTGTAGCAGATGTAAGACAGTCTAACTAACAATGCTTTGTGATGCTAAGAAAAAACAAATAAAAAGAAAATGTTCAAGTTAAAGCTCGGTCGGGTTTAAGATTGTTTACCAGTGGTGTTTCTCATCTGGAATAAGACCGATTTGTTCCCGTTCGAAGTATCTTTCAAGCTCCTGTGTCCATTTTTCTTTCGCCGAACCGCCTCCAAGCCCCTTTCTTCTTAACCAATAGGCTATAACACTAAGTAAGAACACTGCGAACAGCATTGTTCCGAAAATATACACCATGACGTCATAGAACAGCGGATCGTAGGCTGGACCAATTTGTGCTATCAGATTTTTGAACGGAGGTATTACCATCGCCATCGCTCCTAGAATAGCATCCATTATTACATTAGGTCAGATCAAATCTATGATATATACATTTTGGTTACAAACAGAGTCCTCACCTCATGCTAACAATAAATTCTGCAGGGAGCATCTCGATTCAAAGGAAAGACTTTCTATAACCCTTAATCTAATTTTTATAGATTATTCTACCCCTCCTTGAGATATAAAAAGTCTCGCGTTACCAATATATCTAAAAGTCTTTTAAAGGACCAGGATTTATCCATTGGAGAAAATAAGCGGCAGAAAAATTTAAAACCCTATTTTTGGTAGAGGGGGGGTCATATTCAAAGGGATAGTCTAGCCATTCTTTTTTGCATTTTTGACCTTTTTTCGTTCTGACCCTTTAAAACTAGCGATATTTACCCCTTGCGCAAATGTCGATTAATGCAGAAATATCCTTCTAGAATAAGTATACTGATTATGGTTGGCATTTCCCCGTCTACCCATATCAAGAGGGGTAGTCTGCTCAAGGATTTTGCACCTCGTTTTGCATTCTCATTTAAATGCTGAGCGATAATTATGATTGTTGGGGATAGGTTATACTCATTTTAAGACGATTACTTCTGAACCGATTTAATTAGTCTGATTTAATTAATTTAATTTAATCTTGATTTAATTTAATTTAACGTAAAATGAATGAAATTTATTTCCGATTTATTTCTAATTTATTTCCATTCGTAATATATTTTATTTTTTAACTAACTATAGGTTTATTTCCAATTTTTATTTTATTTTTGCTTAAATATATTTAAAATAGTCGTCGTCGATTCCTACATCAAATAGGGTATTTCTCCCATAGATATTACAAATTAGGTATTTTATATGAACAACGAAAGGAATACCTCTGTTCTGGTCTTTTTGATCCACCAGTAGTCAATAGATTATACCCATTCAGTTGTTACATGTGCGTTCTCAACTATGTGTAGTTACCTGACAAGTCTGACTGGTTATAAAGATTATTAGAACTGAAATCCTGAGAAAACAAAAAAAATAATGAAAAATAATTATGCTGTTGCTTTTTTTGCAGTTCTGCTTCTGTAGAAGAACATTCCTGCGACTGCTCCAAATATAGCTACCAAGATACCGATAAATAATACAGTTTCACTAATATTGGTTCCTAACATTGCTGTACCTGATCCATAAGCACCGGCCGACTTCGCGTTGGTTATTTTTTCCTTTGCTAATTCTAATTGCTCTTCGATGCTTCCAGGGGTAGTATCCCCCGCTCCGCCATATTGTGCTGAGACAACTTGAAGTAATGATGGTAGTATAAATGAAGAGCCTGCTAAAATGACTATTGTCGATATAGCCATCATGTTTGGCTTTTCCATACTAAGTAATTGTTTTTGAATTCGATTATTTAACTTTTATGTCATTTGTTTCTACAATGCTCAGTAAGATTTAAGATATATATTCAGTCCTCTTATAAGAGATCAGGAAATGGCAAGAATTCACGCTCATACGCGCGGTAAATCACATTCAACTCGACCGGCTTCTCCTACCTCTCCATCGTGGCTAACCAAGACCCCTGCAGAGGTTTCTTCTCTAGTGGTTTCACTATCAAAAGAAGGCTTGTCCCCAAGTATGATTGGTCTTAATCTCAGGGATTTGCATGCGATACCATTAGTTAAACCTGTTACAGGTAAAACAATTAGTCAGGTGCTTGCGGAAAACGATATCAAAAAAGACATGCCCGAGGATCTAGAACACCTGGTACAAAAAGCGATAGGGCTTCAAAAACATCTGAGAAGCCACAACACCGACCACAGAAATGTGCGCTCATTGGAGCTTATAGAAGCAAAGATCCACAGGCTTTCAAAGTACTATAAACGAACCGGAAAACTTCCTGGTAACTGGAAATATTCCGCCGTGATTGCCCAGTTGGAATAAGATATGCCATGGGAAGGCAGGAGCTTCACCAGCCTCTAAAACTTCTCTGTGACAAAATAAACTCATTAACCGAGGCAGGAAGTGATATTTCCATTGTTACACGCCTCGATACTGACGGTATAGCTTCTGGCAGTATTATCTTTATGGCTTTATCTAGATTAGGCTCACGATGTAGTCTCAGAACAGTATCATCCCTCAACCCAGATATAATTCAGGAAATAAAATCAGAAGCACATGATTTCTGTATGTTGCTTGGTCTAGGTAGTGCAATGACAGAAGTTCTGCAGCAGTACTTGGGCGAAAATTGGGTCATAATCGATCATCATGAAATTTCAAAGGGCAATACTAACCGAGATTATGACAACCAAATCATAAATGCATGGAAATATGGTTTTGATGGTTCCAGCGAGATTTCCTCCGGTGGACTAACTTACTTACTTGCAAGCATGCTAGATAAGAAAAATCGTGACCTTTCCGCAATCGCAGTGATTGCTGCGCTAGGAGAGAGACAAGACCAGGGAGATAAGAAAACACTGGTAGGAATAAATTCAGAGATTTTAAAGACCGCACAGTCACTTGACCTCATTGACGTGAACCATGATCTAATGTTATGCGGCCGTGAAATCACCCCCCTACATGAGTCATTGGCACGCACTTCGTTTCCGTATATTCATGGGCTTACTTGGAACGTAGATAATACTTACAGCTTAATCAAAAATACTGGAATAAAAATGAGAGATAATGATAGATGGAGAGTTCTCTCCGACTTTTCTCCTGAAGAGAAGAACGTGATTCGAGATGCAATTGCAAAATTCATAATTACGTCGTCTAACAATACTCCGATTGAAGTAGCAGATGGACTCGTAGGGTATAGCTATACGCTTACAAAGGAAGATAAGCGAAGCTACCTAAGAGATGCTCGTGAGTTTGCTAACTTGCTTAATGCTTGTGGACGCATTGGAAAAGCTGGTGTTGGGGTAGCATTGTGCATAGGGGATAGAAATATCATGTTAACCGAAGCAGAAAAGATAGCTGATAATTATGTGGCAAACCTGAATAGATATATCTCTGCCATTTTCAATGAGAAATGGCGATACCTTGATGATGGCATCAACGCAGTCTTTGTCAATGGGGAAGGTCTATTGACTGAAGGGATGCTTGGTGCACTATCGTCTCTCTTGGCCGGTTCTCCGTCACTATTTGGAAGACTGCTTTTCGTCAGAACCTTGAGTCAAGAGGATGGAGGGAATAGCTATAGGTTTTCTGCTAGAAAATGCGTGGGCAATAAGCTGCAACTAAACGTCGGGCTTTTAATGCATGAATGTTCAAAGATAGTAGGGGGAAGTGGAGGAGGCCAGCATAACGCGGCAGGTTGTATTATCCCATCGTCTAAATTAGAAGTTTTCTTATCCAATGTAAGGAGCGTGATATCAAATAGAAAGCTCTCGGAGCCCTCCCCTGCAAGCAGTTGAGGTTAAAGTCATTGTTAAGATAAAACTTTCTGGAAAATCTGAACTACAGGCGATTATGAAGGCATTAATACCTGACAATGTCAACTTCCCAAAAGGGTTATCTTTGAAATCTTTTTCACAGAACGATAGTCTAGTCCTTGAATTTCTAAGCAAGAATGGGATTAATACACTGGCGAATACCATAGACGAAGTACTGGAGCACATATCCATTGCAAGAAAAGTGATAAATGATGCTTGATGCGAAGTTATTAAGAGAAAATCCACTTTCCGTTGAGACCATGTTAAAAAGGCGTGGTTTAGACTTCCCGCTGGACGAACTTATTGTCTTGGACAACAAACGTCGGCAGCTGATAGTGGAGCTACAGGATTTCAGACATAGGAAAAACATTCTTGCTCATTCCGTTGCCCAGAAGAGAGCGCAGACAGAAAAGGCCGACCCGATAGATAGCGAATTAAATGATATGAAGAATATAAGCATGAAGATCATAGAACTTGAGAAAGAACAAGAAAGCGTTCAATCAAAGTTCCTAAATCTCATGATGTCTATCCCTAACCTCCTGCATGAATCTGTTCCCTCGGGAAGCAGTGAAAGGGAAAATGTCGTCGTTAAGGAGTATGGACCTAAGGCAGTCAAAACACTCTTATCTCCTAAGGATCATATTGATATTGCCGCATCTCTTGATTTAATAGATCTTGAAAGGGCCGCAAAGATATCCGGTGCAAGATTCTATTTTTTAAAAAATGAGCTTGTGAAGATGAATCAAGCCCTTTTAAATTTCGGGCTAGATTATTTGTCCCACAGCGGTTATACACTCACTCAACCGCCTTATATGATAAGAAGAGAGGCTATGGAAGGCGCCATAATTCTGGGAGATTTTGAGCAAGTAATCTACAAGGTAGACGGAGAGGATCTCTATATGATAGGAACCTCGGAACATGCTGTCGTTTCAATGCACATGGATGAAATCTTGGAAGGGAAAAAACTCCCGTCCAGGTATGCCTCTGTGAGCCCTTGCTTTAGAAAAGAGGCGGGTGCACATGGCAGGGATATGAAAGGTATTTTTAGAGTCCATCAGTTTGAAAAAGTCGAGCAAGTAGTTTTTTGTCGTCCAGAAGATTCGTGGAAAGAGCATGAGAGAATGCTAGATTTGACAGAGAAGTTCTACGAAAAGTTGGAAATTCCTTATCGAACGGTTCTACTCTGCTCAGCAGACCTGGGTAAAGTCTCAGCCAAAACATTTGATATAGAAGGATGGTTTCCTGGACAAGGTAGTTATCGGGAATTGGTATCTTGTTCTAATTGTCTAGACTATCAAGCACGTAGACTTAGGATAAGATTTAGAGATAATACAAATGACGAGACCAAGCTCGTACACACTTTGAATAGCACACTTGTAGCCACTGAAAGAACCATAGTCTCAATAATCGAAAACTATCAGACCGACAATGGAACCATAGAGATTCCTGAGATGCTGCAAAAATACATGGGCGATATCAAGGAAATGAAGGTATCAAACACTCCCAAAATTCCCACGCAAGAAAGTCAAATGTAGCCAACAACGATATCAAGTTCCGTCGTAAATTATGGATGGATGGATCAACTTGCCTATCTCAAATTGTTACCCAATTGTTATCCAAAAGGATTTCTCATTGTACATAAATTAATAAGTAGA
>JBPCNB010000033.1:0-1820 GCA_051001675.1 Nitrososphaeraceae archaeon
GAACTGAAATCTCCTGTTACAACCAAAGAAGAAATTAAGATTCCATTAAAAAAAGAAGAAATAGAAGTCAAAAAGGAGCCATATGTCAAAGAAGAAATCGTCATTAAAAAGAGGCGTGTAGTTGAAACAAAGACAATTACTGAAGAAGTCAAGAGTGAAAAATTAGTAGATGATAGCCGTGGAAACGATTTCAAATAAACGAACACGATATGTAATTGATAAATAATATTTTTTGTAAATGAATGCCACGAATATTGACGATCTGGCAGGCATGTTTTCACAGAAAAGTGGTGTTCAGTAATCAATGGGTAACCCCATCATGAGTGAGATTATTGGATTCATAGCATAAAAGTTGATGGGACAAGGATTAGGAGGTATACTCTCTGGTGGTGGCGGTAGTAGTTCAGGAGGAATACAGTCAATGTTGTCTGGACTAGGCGGGCTCAATCGTGACCATGAATTGGTTAGGCACGTACGACAAAACTCAGGACTAAAAGATCCAGGAACTGTAAGACAATATACTCAACAAGGAGTCGAGGTATTAAATGAACAATCGAGAAGCAATCCATAAGGACTGCAATCATTATTGGGTGGCCAGCACTCTATCTTTTTTGTGTATACTTTCTCCTGTTTTGGAAGAAGAATGACCACTAAGTAAGTGTCAATGGTCGCAGAGTCTAATGAGCCATATGATGACGACGAGTTAGGAAAAGTAAGATGAGGACACAGGAAAGATAACAACAAATCAAGTTTTTTGAAATTCATATTTTTTGACAAAAACTATTCAATAATTATATATCTATGAGCCCTAGATACAACAATGAACGTAGATAAACAAAAATATCCTGAAATATTGTGACTACGGTGATATCATCTTTTCTTCTATTAGCTGTGTCAATTGGAACTATTTAGAGATTGAAGATGGCAGAAGCGAAGTATCGGTGTATCCGGGATAGGGAAATATAGAACCTATGATTACCAGAGTTTGACAGTGATGGTGTTTTTATAACAAAATGGGGCTCAACAGGCAGTAATAATGGACAGTTCCTTGGTCCGACCGGACTAGTTGTAGCCCCATCAGGTGTTGTTTATGTGGTGGATGGAGGCAACACATGTATACAAGTGTTTGCTCCCACATAGAATTATAGAAGAAAATATAACATAAAATAATGCCACTCTTTATTGAGCATCAAAATGTTGGTATGCAGTAAATAGCAGCACCATAGTTTATGCTAAACAAAATATGAGTGCAAGATTCAACCCTTCGAAATGGAGTAAAAGAACAAGTGTTTAGAATCTATTTAGATGAAGAAAGAACAAATTTTACATCTATTGAAGCAAGGGAAGCTCTTATGGAGCAATATCTCCTTCATACCTCACGGATTTCTTCCTTTTCTTTTGATTTTCATAGCGCTGCTCTAGTTGTTCTTCCTAAAAGACTTCCATGTAAGGGAGTTTATAGAGATCAATATCACTAAGGTCGGGCACTTTTTCATAACTCGTTCCGCTTTTTATTAGCAGCTCCTGGTATAGTTTCCGCAGATTTCCTGCCTTACCATTTGTTACTATATACAATGATTCAAGGTTGTTTTTGTCCTGCAATCTCCAATATTCTAAGCAGCGCTGAGTTACCTGCGCTTGTGGTATATCCAGACTTATTGCTACTTAATTCTACCTTGAGAAAACATTTTGTAAGCCTTAGAGGATAGAGACAACAACTTCTTTTTGTTGGCTATAGCATCATTCTTCTCTTCATGTCCTTTTATTATCTCCCGTATTGATTAGGAGACATCTTAGGTCATTTGTTAGCTGCTTATAGG
>JBPCNB010000034.1:0-4845 GCA_051001675.1 Nitrososphaeraceae archaeon
CTCGGTAATATCAGGTTCATCGTCTACTATCAAAATCTTCTTATTGCTTCTAGTTGATTTCATTCTTTTGTATGATGCTCAATTATAAAAATACGAGCTAACCAATAGAGTTTAACAAAGTCAATTACTTTAAGAAGTACCGTATTATTCTTATCTAACAGGAATCCTAATTAAATTCCCAATCGTCCTCTCCCACTTATTCGCTTTGGGAGACATTTTATACGTATTAGTATCTCAAAGCTAGAATAATTTGATGTTTTTTCATTAATAGGATAAAATTTACGTAGATGGTTTCGAAGTTTATATAAGTCTGTAATAATACAAATATGAATGAAATTGACTTTTTCGATCTTCCTTGGGAAAACATGAATAAAATAATAATAATAATAATAACAATAGCCCGGACCAGATTTGCTCATGACAGTTAAGGAATTAGTAGAGGAATCTAAGTAAATGTTCGAGAAATTCTTTGGTAAAACTCAAGTAGCACAACAAGACAGATTCTTTTCAGAAATTGAAGGCTACGGAGACATAAAAGAACTAGTAAGCAAAATGATAGTGTCAAAAGAATCAGTTAATGTAATATTAGACGGTCCGCCAGCTTCAGGAAAAACCATTTTTCTATTAGCCATAAAGCAAAACATGAAAAATACATTTTTCATTGACGGAACAAACGCAAGCGGTCCAGGGATAATTGAAAAATTATTTGCTTATCCTAATACGAAATTCCTACTTATTGATGAAATAGAAAAAATGAGCAAAAGAGATCAAAATACTTTGCTTAACTTATTGGAAACTGGAATATTGACATCTACAAAAGTAAAGAAGCAAGGTGAATTGCAATTTAACGGTCTTAAAGTATTTGCAACAACTAACAATATTGACCTAATATCCAAGCCATTACGAAGTAGATTCCTAGAGTTAGCATTGCCAGAATACGAATTTGAAAAATTTTGTGACATAGCAATCAAGTTATTGGCAGAAAGAAACCATTTAGGGTCTAAAATTGCGATAAAAATTGCAGTGGTAGTTTGGAGAGATATGGATTCTAAGGACATAAGAGACGTTTTGAAATTAGGAAAAATAGTTACATCAATTGACGAAGTTGAAAGTGTTGCTAAAACTCTAATGAAATACAGTACAGAAAGAAGAGGAAGTGAAGAATAATGATAAAGATACCGATTATAGCAATATGTTAGTTGCAAGTTCTTTATCTATGGGTTTTGGTAAATGTATACGGTGCTCATGAACTACCTGATATAGCTGACGACCCCGTTGTGCAAGCTTAGCCATAAATGAAATCTGTGAATTTACAATATTTCCTTATGGAACTACAACATTCTTCAAAGTACAAACATGTCTAAAGCTAGATGGTAATGATTACGGACTTTTACCATTAGCTAATGGTAGTTATCTAGAATCCTAAACTTTGAACTAGTGCAAGAAGAGGCAAAGGAAGATAATAATAGTAACGACAATGACGAGGTATAAGATGTCAAATTTTTAATAATAATTATTCCAAGATTAGAATATGTAGTTAGTATACTTATATAACACACCAACACGTCACCAGCTGTTGTTATCTTCAACTGCAACATCACAATCACCGCTAGTGGACAGGAGGATAGATGAGACTACTGCCGGTTTAGCAGCATCGTTTGCTAAACAACTTCATTCTATCAGTGAGGACAATGCTACAACTATCATAGATTATATCGCTACTATGAAAAGTGAAGTTAACTTGTCAGACCACTATAGAAGGGATCTTATCGTAGTGTTATGCAAGTTCTCCAAACATAACGATAACAAACCTTTCAAGAATTTAACACGAACAGACATTCTTGGATTCCTAGATAGCTTCCGCAAGACAGAAACACGGGACCCATTGCACAAATGGATAGGTACTTACAACGTTTACCGAGTGCACTTACTACGATTTTTCAAGTGGTTCTACTTTCCCGATACTGAACCTAATAAAAGAGCGAGGCCCTCATTAATCGAGAACATACCCAAGTTAAGGCGCAAAGAAACATCAGTTTACAAGCCTTCAGACTTGTGGACTCAGCAAGACGATTTGTTATTTCTAAAGTACTGTCCTACAAAGCGAGAAAAGTGTTATCATGCTATATCTCGAGATTCGTCATGTCGTCCTCATGAAATAGTCAAACTAAAGATAAGAGACGTTGCATTCAAAACAACAGGTAACTATCAGTACGCAGAAGTTCTGGTTAATGGTAAAACAGGCACCAGACCTATACCCTTAATTGATTCAATCCCACATCTAAAAGACTACTTAGACCATGAACATCCACAACCTCGTAATCCTAACGCGCCACTTATTTGTGGGACTGGAAAAGGTCTTGGCAGACATATCAAAGCCTTCAGGATTTACATGATTTATAATGAATACAAGAAGCGTGTATTTCCTAAACTGTTAGAATCTCCAAGTGTTTTACCAGAGGACAAACAGAAGATAGCAGAACTTCTCAAGAAACCCTGGAACCCATACATAAGGAGACATAGTGCCTTAACCGAGAAGAGCACAATTCTCAAGGAACATGTTTTAAGGCAACATGCAGGGTGGTCTGGAAGTTCACAGATGCACCTAAAATATCTGCATTATTTTGGAAATGAGTCGAATGAATCATTGTTAGAAGCTTATGGTATAGTAGCCGCTGGCCAACAAATAGATCAGTTAAGACCTAAACAATGTCCTAACTGCTCAGAACCTAACAAACCGGACAGTAAGTTTTGTAATAAATGTCGCATGGTATTGTCGTATGATGCGTACAGTGAAACCCTGGAGAAACAACAACAAGAAAAATCAGAGATGGATGAAATCAAAGAACAACTACAGGAACTACGAAACATGTTTCAATCTAAGTAGCAACAAATAGAATAGCTCAAACGGGTGGTAGGTACAAAATATGGCTCCAATATATTAGGATTTTCTAGGTATTATCCACCACATTCTTATCGATCTGCCACATCTGGAACATTTCTTAATTGGTTGAATGTCCTGACCACGAGAGTATATATTGACTGTATCTCCCTTGGAGTTGGATATTACGCCTACCTTTTTAAATGCTTCCGGCCCTTGTGGTTTTGGTTTTGCCTCTCCTCCACATTTAACGTGGTCCGGATCTTCCTTCCATAACTGCTCAATCCTTTCTGACTCAGATATCTTGTATTTATGCTCAAGTATGTCATGGTCCAGGGATTCTCTTTTGCTCTTCTGAAGGTCTTCAAACAATGAACCACCAAAAGCTTTTCTGAAAATATCCTCGAGTTCAACAATCTTTCCTTTTTCAAGTTCAAGCCAACCGAGGGATTCACCTTCTTGAATATTCTCAGCCTGTTTTGGCTTTGCTAATCTTTTGTTTACAGGGAGTAATCTCCTAAAACTTTGAACTATAGACATAGGAGTTACCGCATTTTCAATCCATTTTAAAACAAAGCTATCTTTCTGTAGACTGCTAAGAACAGGAGAAATCTCTGCATGTCTCATAGCTTGGATTACTTGATAAACTAGTATCGCACCCAATTTCAGCGAGTACTCAAACAAATATAATTGGTCAAAATCGTCGTTTGTGTTTGGAGATTCTAAGTATTCTTTGTGTCGTGGAGACTGCAGTAATCCTTTCTTACCATGGAAACTGGAATATTCAGAAGAAAAACAAATGGCTTCTTTACCTAGACGAAAAAATGTACTCGGATCCATGATTTTCCGTTGAAGAACGAAAGCAGCCAAACGGGGATCGCCGTAGGCGTCAGGTCCTAAGTAATACTTCCCAAATTTACCTTTACTCTTAGGTTGTTGAGAGAAAAGTTTTCGGTTTACGTACTCTTTGCAAATATCACCGACCCTATCTCTATGTAATCCTTTAGGAGGGAAGACTTTTTTTGTTGCCTCTACTAGTTCTCCGAGGGTCAGGCCCTTCGGTTCACTCTCCTCTACCAGCCAGAATATTTTTTGTTTAGTCTCTCTGCCGCGCTTCCTTTTGCTCTCATGCATCTCCACCGAGAATGCATTATCAGTGTGAGTCGACATTATTTTTCTCTGTCCCTCTTCTTATTGTATCCAATGTGGTATTATCTCAATAGTAACACCACTTTGTTTAAATATATAAGTTTGCATAACTTTTCGATTTGCAAAAGAACAAACCCACCGGTTTCTCGCTTCCAAGCGATTTAATCCAGAGGATCGATGCAGAAAGGGGCGATATTCCAAGAAGTAGATTTTTGTTAAGGATCTTGGAAAAGGCCTACCCTAACACAGAAACAAAAAAGGAGGTCGCTGCTGTCAAATGAACCCGCTTGCAACTAGCTCGCCAGAACAGCAAGAGACCCCTAGGCCACAGAATAAAAATAATGAACTAAAAATCTTTTTACAGAGTCTAGCCAAAAACCACGAAAGATTTTGCGCCGAGTGTAAGGGATTAATCAGTAATGCTCTAAGTTTGACAGAAAATAATGCTGGTACGGATTACCAGGCCACACCAGCAGCAGACGTCAGGAACAGCAGAGGAGAACTCTACTATGATAGGGAACAGCAATCGAAGATATAAAGATAATGACTCGCCAGTCGTTAAAGATGCAATTTTTACCAGGCATCATGCCGACTTAAGCGATCAAATTAAAGTTCTGCAAAAGGCCCTTGCAAACAGTCGTGGCGATAACCTCTTAAGCATAACGACATTATCGAACAAACTCGATAAAATACTAGAGAAAGTAGGAATTCTAGAGTCTCAGAACAACTATCTCTCCTGCAACAAGAAGTATCATCTACAATCACAATCACTTGGAGATAACAATGTGTGCGACGACCTCCACAGAACCCCCTAC
>JBPCNB010000035.1:0-3181 GCA_051001675.1 Nitrososphaeraceae archaeon
CTTTATCTTCGCAGGTGTCATTGGTTCCTTATCTCTATATGATGTTAGAGGATCGTCTTTTTGTCCAGCTTCGGTAGTAATTCTGTCTTCATCGTGACCAGTTACAGTGTCTTTAGCACTTTCTCCGACACCCAATACCTTGTCTTTGGCCTCTTTTGCCTTTTCTTTCAATTTGTCTGTAAAATCACTCATTGTTGTGTACGGAACAATATACTATTAATACACTATAGGTTTTGGTTGGTTTTCATAGTCGAATCATTAAACCTTACATAGGTTGTTTTAGAAAAAAAACGACCCCCACCTAAACAGGCGGGACTTGAGTTTAACTGTGTCTCAGCGGAACCCCTTGCTAAGAACCTCATATTGTAACGTACACTAAAGGAACTAAAGATTTGTGATCTAACAATCAAGCAATAGCTAAATCTGATCAGATTAGCAATCGCTAACCGTTAAAGTGTTGAATTAACGCTAATATCATAATGGCATCAGCGTCATTTCAGTATAGGCTTTCTCTTCAAGTGAAGAGACACTTTGCTCTACCTCTTCAGGCTCCTTATCCTTTTCCTCAACCATTTAGATCGTACTGCTATTAGTTTTCTATTACGAATTGCGGCCATCACATTTGGAGTATCAGCAACAGTTGGAAGTGTAGAATTATCCATAGCAGCTTCCTTAACCAAAACATAGTAGTGCTATAATGATACCACTTCAGACTCTCCAGATTATCAGGACCTTTATTTTATCATTTTTTATTTCAAGTGGAGAGAATCGTAGTACATAATAGTTGGAATATCTTCTAATTCTAAACACTCAGAAATGAATCCATAATCCAGCAACAACAACACTCGGTAACCAATACAATATGGATGCATGCATTATACAAGTCGTGGATGTCATCGTGAACAAGACGAGAGACAGAAAAAAATTCCCTTGCTATGTAGTTGCAAATAACCATTATGCCGGTTTTTTGACCAGCAACTGCCAACCAATTCGGGATTATACCCTGACGAAGTGTATATGGCATATTTTACTTGAGCATGAAGGGGCGTATTGACACCAGAACTTTTGAAGAAAACCACGATTCAACAGAATAATAACAAAATTATTTTAACTATGCTAGACGAGATTATATTATAATGATTAAATTATTCGGACTCATTATATTGATGCTTACAGCAGGAATTTCTTATTCCTTGAATCACCTAAATGATTATCAAGAAGGAAAGATAAAACTAGCATTCGGCGTCACAAAAAGTGAATTTCCATGTAACTGTACTTTAGACTCAGTGGAACTTAGGGCTGGATTTGAGTTGCCAAAGATTGATGTTTTGCAAAGTAAGTCAGAACTGCATTTAGAATGGACTGAATCTCAAGAGCTGGGCATGGATGGTTTTCTTGTAGGCGACACTTATCTCGGCAATTATTCGGCTGGTGATCTTGCAAACCTAAATATTATCAGAGTTGGACAAAATCAACTCCTAGGCCTGGAAATAACCGGAGGCGCGCTTCCAGATATTGTAAGCGCAGAAATACTAAGGCCAACAACAAATATGAATAGGCCTGATCTGAAGATAGGAGAAATAGTTATAGACGAAAAGGTATCAGATTCATTTGTATTCTTCAACAATTCGTTGAAGGAACCTACGATAGAACAAAATAGTTTCAGGGTTGAGGCGGAGCCTCAGGGAGGAGACTTTATACTCTTGGTTTCTCTTCTCTATAATTATCAACCTTCTAACATTAAAAATGGTGCAGCTTCTACTACACAAACTGAGCCCAACTCTAACTTTGTAGCAATTTACAAGTCTGTATTATCCGTGGAATGACATAAAAATACTTGTATCGACGGCGTCTTATCATTTTTAACAAATTTCTTTTTTGTAAGTCAATAATATTTCACTATTAAAAGCCAGACTATAAGATCCTCGGGAAGTAGCCATAAACGGAATAGCGGAATATGGCTAGTAAGGGAACTGGACTATGTTACTAGTCATATTGAGCAAATAGAAAAAGAAATTGGAATATTCAAACCTACTTGCCGATTTAGGAAGCTATTGTAATCTAGGCAAGATAGAATGTCCAAGCGCAGTCAGGAAAAATCGAAGAAGCAGCAAGACAATGATATCTAGAAGAACCGAAATGACATTAAATGCTGTCTTCGATCCACGGGGTGAGCAAATATATGAATTGGTGTCACATCATAGTGACTCCGAGAACCAGGCTATCATGATAAGAACAAGTTGGGTGTGTCCCAATTGTAATGAATCAAACCCCACAAGGCATGGATGTCTTATGACACATCCATAGAAAGCACGAGTCGTTTGGAGAGCCCATCAGCATAAATACAAGACAAATACGAAGGCAGATGCTTGAGTATATGTCTCCCAACGCCTATTACACTCCTTATCCAAAGACACCATGGCTTAACTCTAGGCATCATTTCAGGGTTTCTAGTACAAAAGCTGAACAAGACAGCAAGGGAGAATACGAAAGAGCTGATGCTTTGAGTGATATGGTGATGCAGACTCAACAAATGAAATTGCTAATTACTATTAATCAGAGCTTGCAATATCTGCAAAATCAAAACGCCACAATTATTAACATCCTGGTTCAAATGTTTCAATCCAAAAAATGAAAGTACCCATCAAAAAAACTGTTCTTTATCAAAATTTTCTCTTGTTGTTTTCTGCTTTCTCTCATGTTTTTTCCTTCATTTCAAGGAAATCTCCGCCGATACCATTTATCATTTTTTTTCTATACTCTCGGCAAGCCCAGACAAAGTGTCCAACTTAATCTATCTTTTTTGCTATAACCAATTTGTCAGCCTCTATTTTTGCAATCAGACTTTCTCCAGCTCTAAATGGAAACGAGCTATCCTCTACAAAGGCTTTTTCTAAGAATATTGAATGCCTGTACGTATTATTACCCGTCGCCATCGACTTGGATTCGACTTTATACAGTTTAGTTCTAGTATGCGCCACCACTATGTACACTGCGGCCTCTATACTATATATGTATATACTATAGGTTACAAAAATGACTACGTATGTGTATATACGCATAAATATCTGAATGTATATACCTGGAATATGGTATAGTGGGCCCATGATATTTCAAAACTAACTGAAGAATGCAGTAATGAAGAAGATGTTGATAAGAAGATTGAAATTTTGTATAAGAT
>JBPCNB010000036.1:0-2553 GCA_051001675.1 Nitrososphaeraceae archaeon
GTAAAGGTGATGTATGTCGTTATTTCTTATTATACTTCCATTCCCACCAAAGTACGTGAGACCGACTACTGGTCCTTCTCCGAATCCTTCTTCATATCCTAGATATGCTATCTCTGAATTAGTAATATCTGTGGTTCCTGTTGCTTGTCCTTTTACGCTAATAAACGGTCTAGGAGAGCCTAACTGCACATCGTATTCAGTACCGTTGAAAATCCGTTTTCCTTCATTTATTGCATAGTTATTCAAAGACAGATCCCAAGAAGTCACTTTCACAGAATCAATTTTCAGGCTACCAAAAACTTCGATGCCATTTGCCTTTGCTACAAGATTTTCTTCGTCCTCTCTTTCCTCCTTCGCAATTCCTCTATCTGGTGCCACGATCTTTAACCACGAAGTATCTGTTGAATTAATATAAAGAATAGCCCCTTTTTCAATTATTATGGCCGCGTCTAATAACCAGACATGGCCAGTAGTCAACGCTTCTGCTTTCTCCAGAACATCAGGATTTCCGAGTTGATTATAAATATCTGTAAGATTCGCAGAGTCACAAGTTATTGTTATTATCCGATGTTTCGAATCGTATTCAATACAATTACTATCAGTCGAAAAAGACGAGGGTGCTGTCTCAACTTGCGCGTAGATGCTAGAGTATGTCGAGAATACAGAATGTGATATTGAAGATGCTATCAATATCGATAAGATTAGTGAAGCTAATGCTATACCATAACAATTTACTGCGAATCCCGCCAATGACATGTTAGAGGGGATCTTAAAGAACATGGTTTGTGTTGTAATATTCTGTTATATGTAGTTAGAAACGGATTCCTGGCTTAATAATGAAATTAACGACTTTTTTATCCTCATTTGAACACATCTTGTTGCAACAACAGAACACTATCGAATTAGTTACTTCAAATGTATATTTATAATGTTGTTATATATGCTAATGGCAAGTATGCAAACTACTGATGGTTCTTTAAATAGATAAGAAATGAAATAGCCTCTTTGAACCGCTAGCGTGGTAACAAAATGCACGCCGTAAATTCATTATAAGTTGTTACTTTGTATGTGATAAGTCTGTGAAGACAAAAGCTTACCAAGGCTGGAATGCGCCTAATCATTGATTACTGTATTATTACTTTCTTTATGACTGCTAGACGTTAGAAAAAATTATCTCCTGCCAACAATGAAGACAATAATTCCACTCATTATTGACATAGCTTTATTAACATTAGTTGGTGTGTATCTGTGAAAGGAAGGAGTGGTAGAAGATGATAACTACTCGCCTAATAGCAGGATTTTCAGCGGTATTCAAGCATTCTAGACAAGTTAGGATATCTACCAGTACCTTCTCAAGCTGATCGGATTCTGTATGACGTAGCCAAGGTATCTATTGAGAGCCAACATGTAACCTATTTAGTCATAGATGTGCCTACTCATCTATGGATTTGTATTTTTTAAACATTAGCAAAAGAGGCGCCATTATATTACTTATAGCAGCAATTCTGACATCAGCACTTATTACAACACGCCCAATACAAGCAGAGACAGGAAAAGGAGAAGATATCTTCAAAGTTATTATGACAACATTTGGGGTGGATAAATCAAAAGGTGATGTAATTGCAATTGTTACTGCAATTAATGGTAAAGTGTCAAAACTGAAATTCCTTGATACGGATCCATTTTTAGCTCCTTCAAATATTACTCAGGGTCCCTCTACCACAAATCCTGCTGCTGGCTCAGCTATTATAGAATATGTGGCAACATTTCCAAATGTTACTGTAAATAGGGGGGAGGAGTATAAGGCATGTGTATTACCGGTTAAAGATCTTGAAATGATATGTACAACTGGAAATAACTCTCCTGCTTCAAGACCCGAATTTGTAGATTTGTCATTAAATGCAACTAGCGATACTGAGCAACTATCGACAGAAGACAGTGAAAGTGGCGATGAAGATAGTGGAGAAGATGGTGACAATGGAGATCTGTCTCCAGGCATTCCACCTACAGGATAAGTCATCATTCCATTTCAACTTTTATTCGCCAGATCTTGATCCACCTATGTCTGACCTCTATCACAAAGGCTAATAGAGATTGTCACAATAACATTGCCTAGAATGTGAAGGTGGAAGTCGTAGAATGTGAGACTACTCTCCGAGTTAGTTATTTTATGAATAAATAAGACTTTTCGTCTTTTTAGAATTAGGGTGTCCTAGTTGTGTCTCTAAACTAAACAAAGTCACGTAATTCAAATTTTAAACGAATATTTAGACTAAGAACAAGACTACAGACAAGAAGAAAAAGAAACACAGCTTCCTGTTGATTGACAAGAATAATATTTGATATAAAATATAAAGAGTGTGAGACCCGTAGAGGGGTAAAGAAAAATGAAAGCAGCAGTATTCCACGAATATAGCAGCCATCCAAATAAAGTTGTCAAGATTGAGGATATTGAAATGCCAAAAATTAAATCAAACGAGGTTCTAATTAAGGTTGAAGCTGCTGCACACAACTACGATGATCTGTGGGCTATTTTTGGCAAACCTATTGAAG